>NZ_JAUORR010000011.1:0-144760 GCF_030547945.1 Photobacterium sp. 1_MG-2023
GGAGAATCGCTCAACCCGCTGGCCCAATTGCCGGTCGAAACCCTTTTTAATCAGTATGGTCCGACCGAGGCAACAGTTTGTGCGACTCAGAAAACGGTGCTCCCGAATGATGTGAGTATTGGTAAACCTATCAGCAATACCCAGCTGTATGTGCTGGATGATCATCAGCAGCTGCTGCCGCAGGGCGCGGTGGGTGAGCTGTACATCGGCGGGGCGGGTCTGGCCCGGGGCTACCTCAACCGGCCTGAGTTGACGGCGGAGCGCTTCATTGACAACCCGTTTGCCACTGACGCCGACAAAGCGAAGGGGTATACCCGACTGTACCGCACCGGCGACTTGGTGCGCTGGCTGCCGGACGGCAACCTGGAATATCTGGGTCGGAACGACCAGCAGGTGAAAATCAGGGGTTACCGGATTGAGCTGGGTGAAATTGCCAGTGTGCTCAGCGCTGAGCCAAGTATACAGCAGGCGGTGGTGGTCGACCTGGAGCGGGAAGGCAGCAAAGTACTGGCGGCCTATGTGGTCCCGGCCCATGGCGATGTAGATACTGAGTCACTGCGTCAGAGTCTGTCGGCGCAATTGCCGGAATATATGGTGCCGGGCAGTATCACGTTGATTGATAAGGTGCCGCTGACGATTAACGGTAAGCTGGACCGCCGGGCGCTGCCGGCGCCGGTGTGGGTGAGTGAAGACAGCTACCGGGCGCCGCGCAATGCACTGGAAGCCCAGCTGTGCCAGGTGTGGCAGCAGGTCCTCGGGGTTGAGCGGGTCGGCATTGACGACAACTTCTTCCGTCTGGGCGGGGATTCGATTCAGGCGATTAAGCTGACCGCTGCTATGCGTACGCAACTGAATGTGGATATTCCGCTGGCAACGCTCTTCGGTCAGCCTAGTATTGCCCTGTTGTCTGATCATCAGGCTTTTGATTCGCATGACGCGTTAATCACCATGCTGACTCCAAATTCGCAGGCTGAATCCTGTTTGTTCATGATTCATCCCGGAACAGCCAGCAGCGAAGTCTATACGGCGCTCGCACAGTCACTTTCTGAGGATTTTTATTGTATTGGAGTAAACAATTACAATTTGGTTATGCCATCTGCTGTTGATTCATTATCAGCGTTAGCAGAGATCTATTTATCCCAGATGATGAAGCACAGATTGCTGGAGAAACCAGTACGTATTCTCGGCTGGTCATTAGGGGGATTGCTGGCAATGGAAATCGCGTACCAGTTAGAGCAGTACGGTGTGCAGGATATTAAGCTGTACTTGCTTGATACGGTGATTCAGACACCAGTGCTGCAAGCATTACAGCCGTCAATATCAGAAAAAGTTGCATTGATGGCGGAGAACTATCAAAGCAGCGCTCTGGAGCCAGAGTACGTGAATAAAGTGCTGCAATCGGTTCCTGTTGAGTCACGGATCAATCAAACACCACTCAGTGGTCAACTCCAATACACGCAAGTGACTTTGTTCAAAGCGATGCTGTTTGATCCAGATCTTCTGAGTGATAACAATCTGGCGTTTCAGCAATTGATTCTGAACACGCCGGATAACAATGTGGCTCAGTACACCAGGAAGTCATTAACCACAATTACGATGCATCGTTGTCATCATAGAAACATGCTGGAGGATATTGATAGTATCGTCAAAGTTATGGTTCCAGCTTAACCGAATCGCTGATTTTCGAAGAACCAAGGATGCTTCCTTCCGAACGATGGAAGCATCCTGATGATGAAAATGGGTCTTCTACCCTGTGATTTAATGAGGGTTTTGTGACTTTCTGGTCAACGTTGAATCGCACACGCTGTGGTTTGAGTGATTTCATCCTGAAGCGGGAGATGTGAAAGAATTCGGATGTCACTGGGGAATCGAAAGGTTTAAATAATAACTTACTGTTAGGTTAGTTATTAGGGTAATAAAACAGACCATTTCTGGTCTGTTTTTCTTGCACAATCGAATGTGTGGATAAGAAATAAACCTAGCCCAAGTTCTTCTTCTATTTATTCCACAATTCCGTTGCGCTTTTTATGCCGCTAGGGATTTACCCACAGAATGGACTTCTCCCTGGTGGAACAGCACCGGCACAACCATGTGGACTTCAGTCAGGATCAAATAGGCCTTGTTATCTGCAGGGGTCAGCAGTTCTACAACAACCTGCAGGCTTTGATCAATCGCCTTCTGAAGCATTGACGTTGTGGATGTTTTTCCGGGTTCGGCAAATGGACTAAATTTTCCATGTCGGGCATAAACCCAAATGGTGAAAGAGTGTTCGTCTCTTTCAAGTTGCTCGATGAAATCAACGATGTGTTTCATTAACAGTCCTTATTGTCGAATCAATATTGGAATATTGACCCGGCTATTATGTAATGCCTGAAATGAAATTCAAATTCTTTAATAGGATTTATTTGAGAATGTGACTGAGGCTATATTTTTGTGAAATGCGTTCTATTTTCTGGAAAAAAGCGTCAATTTTCAATAGGTGATGAGTTTCTTATCCCCTTGCTAGGTTGCTGTTATTTGTTACAAAAATGCGATGTTCTTGATGAAATTGATTGCATCATGGATGTAATCAAAATGAACGTTTTGTCTTTTCGGTCAGATTTCTGAGTGGCATTCTATTGTCTTTTTTACACACATCAATGTTGAAAAAGGAATAGACTGGCATCCTGCATATGTATTGAAGGAGCAATGCAGGATGGATGGGTGTATCGGAGCAATGCATTGACAGAATCAATGAATCAAGCTGATCGGTGCAGCATTGAAAGCATGCGATGCGTTTTAGTTGAATGTGTGGGGTGGCAGACCCCGATGAATCTTTTTTGCAATGACAACAGGTCGCTCATTGAATAGTTTCGGCATTTTTTTGACGATCGCTTTGAATCGCTTTGTTGGCAAAAGATCCGTTGTGACGATCCCCAGAACCAATGGATTGGTGGTCAATCGGTTGTCGAAAAGCATGGCTTTGATTTGCCGGTGAAACGATCTGTTATGCTTTGAAGCAGGTGGCCGTAGTACTGGCCATGGCTGATTGTGTTGAGGGAAATAAGATGAGGGTTTCACTGAGATGAATTCGCAGGATGTTTCGGATGCAGCGAAAGGTGAAGTCATTCGCTCCGTGACCCTGGCTGGGGCGGCACTGAATATCATCCTTGCAGTCCTGAAGATCATGATTGGAAAACTGGCGGGCAGTCAGGCGCTGGTTGCGGACGGTGTACACAGTTTCGCGGACTTAATTACGGATGCTGCGATTTTACTGGGTTCAAAATTCTGGACGGCGCCTGCTGACCGTTCCCACCCTTATGGTCACGGAAAGTTCGAGACACTCACCAATGTCTTCATTGGTGTGATGTTAGGCGGGGTGGGTCTTGGCATTGCCTGGGACGCCATTGAAACGCTCAGCGAAACAGCACCGCCACCGCCCGGGATGATGGCATTTTATGCTGCAATCGCATCGATTGTGTCGAAGGAATTGCTGTTTCGGTGGACACTTGTGAAAGCACGGCAAGTACAAAGTGGCGCCTTGAAAGCGAATGCGTGGCATCATCGCAGCGATGCCCTCAGTTCGATTCCGGTCGCGGTTGCCGTCATCGCCAATGCTATTTTCCCCTCCCTGAAATACTTGGATCAGATTGCAGCATTGCTGGTGACCGGCATGATCCTGAAAGCGGCTTATGAGATTCTCTGGCCGGCTTTACAGGAGCTGACTGATGCCAGAGGCAGTGAAGAGGTCGAGCAGCACCTGAAAAGAATGGCCGAAGCAGACAAAGAAATTTGCGAGATTCACGCAATCCGAAGCCGGATGACGGGCGGAAGCATTTTGCTCGATTTTCATTTATTGGTTGAACCAACTTTATCCATCGAAGCAGCCCACACCATCAGTGAACGTTTTAAAAGCCAGGTCATGACTGAAATGGACGATGTCATTGATGTCGTGATTCATATCGAGCCATTTAACTGTGAGGAAAGAATTGAAAACCCCTGCACACTGGAAGAGTATCTGAAGCAGCAAAATCAACGGCGGGCGAACAAGCCTTAACCACGGGCCCTTTGGTACTTTTTTAACTTCAGTCTCACTTGTGATTCTTTGGAATCCAGACGCGCTCGCTAGGCTTATAGTGAAGTCTGGATTCATGAATACAGCAGTAACACGCTGAATGATTGAAGTTTTTCAATGTCGGTTCACAGAGAGTACGGGGCCTTTACCCGTCATTCAGGGGGATGTATGCCGCTGATTCGTATTAAATCATTGCCATTTGCCGGAGATGTCGAAGTGAATGTCGCCCTGAGTGATTTGTCTCAGGCAATTGAAGATGCCACATTGATACCCCAGCAACACATTATGATTATCTGGGAATATTTACCCGCAGGACATTTTATCCATGGGGGTCAGCTCGCGAACCAGCAGCCCTCCAACACACATCCGATTCTGGTCGATATGGTTGCGCCGAATTTTAATACAGAAGCCCAGATTGCCGCGATGCTGGAGTTAATTGCCGGTAACCTTTCCCGTTCTTTACCCGTCGCGCAGAGCAATATCTTTATCAATTACACGCCCGCATACAGTGATGGCGTATACGACGATGGCCATGTGGTGGAATGGGAAAGTTAAACTCCATTCGGGCTGGTGGCCGAGAGTCCGAAAAATAGTGTGAAAGAGCATGGAACGACAGGCATTCAGGTGTAGAATGAGCCGCTTTTTTGAATGCGAGTGAATGATGCTGCACCTTATCTCTGCATTGCCACCCATGCTGGCTTTGTTTATGGCGATCGTTTGTGAAGTGATTGCAACCTCTTTGCTGCCCAAAACACAACAGTTTACCCAACCGATCCCAACCCTGATCGTGCTGATGGGTTATGGCGCCGCATTTTTCTTACTGTCGGTGACCGTGAAAGTCGTTCCGATTGGTGTGGCATACGCCATTTGGTGTGGGGCAGGGATCGTGCTTGTCGCACTGATCAGCTGGCTTTGGTATGGCCAGAAATTGGATCTGTTTGCTTTGCTCGGAATTGCATTGATCCTGGCGGGGACGCTCATCATTAATGTCTTTTCGAAGGCGGTCTCACGCTAAAATCCTGTCATTTCACACTGTGTTGACGCCATCCAGACCCGGATTCACACGGTTTACCGGGTCAATAAACCTGATCAGACACGCAAAACCGGAAGAAAGACGAATGCAAAACGGGCTGTTTTCCAGCGTCTAAAGTGCGTAATTATGTATTCGTTATGCAGTGGATGACACTGTGCTTCAGCGGCTGAACTTTTTGTCGGTAGCCCGCAGAAATTCTTCAGTCTGACCAAAAGCAACTATGCTTTGTCTACACCTGTATTCGCAGCTCTTGCACGGGCTGTGAAAACCTGAAAAGTCAGGAAAACAGCGTTTGTGTCAGCAGAACAGTGCAAGGGCGCTGAATTGCCTGACAATTCCAGGCTGGTTCAGGGTAATTCTGCTGATTCGCAGTCAATTTTTCATGAGGCTGGCCGTCGTTGCTTTGCCTGAAGATGCCGGATCGAAATGCAGACCCGTACATGTCTCCGGGGAGTGCGGCACGATGAATAGCCATGCTTCTATTTGGTGTGAATATCTAATTTATAACATTTGGTTAGACATTTATCTGGATCTTGTTGCGAATGTAAAAGCTTTGTTATCTTTAGTCCGAGATAAATTGAGATGGAAAGTCTATGAAAGCACGTGAAGCGAATTTTGACGGATTGGTTGGGCCAACGCATAACTACAGTGGTCTTTCTTACGGAAACGTTGCGTCTGCCAAGAATCAGGCAGTGCCATCCAATCCGAAACAAGCGGCGAAGCAGGGCCTGGACAAAATGAAAGCTCTTGCCGATATGGGCATGCTGCAAGGTGTTCTGGCGCCGCAGGAACGTCCTGATGTCCATACGCTACGTCGTTTGGGTTTCACTGGCAGTGACAAATCAATCATTGAACAGGCTGCAAAACAGGCACCAAAAGTGCTGGCGGCTTGTTGTTCTGCGTCCAGCATGTGGACAGCCAATGCGGCAACGGTTTCACCGTCTGCAGATACGGCTGATGGCAAGGTGCATTTTACGCCGGCGAACCTGACCAATAAATTCCACCGCTCGATTGAGCATGAAGTCACCGGCCGCATTCTGCGCAGCACTTTTGCAGATCCGGAATATTTTGCACATCATCAGGCACTGCCAGCAGTTGAACATTTTGGTGATGAAGGTGCAGCCAACCACACGCGTTTCTGCAACAACTATGGCGATCAGGGTGTTGAATTTTTTGTCTTTGGCCGTCATGCCTTTGATACCCGTCATCCGGCACCGAAAGTATTCCCGGCCCGTCATACCTATGAAGCCTGTGAAGCGGTGGCGCGTCTGCACCAGCTGGATCCGTCAAAAGTTGTGATTGCACAGCAAAACCCGGATGTGATCGACCAGGGTGTGTTCCACAACGACGTGATTGCTGTGGGGAACAAAGACATTCTGTTCTGCCATCAGGAAGCTTTCCTGGATCAGCAAGGCACCTACCGTGCACTGAAAGACAAGATGGGTGATGCATTCAACATTATTGAAGTGCCGACGGCGTCTGTGTCGGTTGACGATGCGGTCACCAGCTATCTGTTTAACTCTCAGCTGATTGAACTGCCAAATGGTGAGACGCTGCTGGTTCTGCCGGAAGAGTGCCGTAAGAACGACAATGTCTGGCGATATGTTGAGCAGTTGCTGGCTGAAAAACGTGGCGTAGATCAGGTGAAAGTATTCGACCTGAAACAAAGTATGGCGAATGGCGGTGGTCCTGCGTGTCTGCGTCTGCGTGTTGTACTGAATGAGCAGGAAGCACGTGCCGTGAATCCGTCTACCCTGATGAATGATGCGCTGTATGGCCGCCTGAGTCAGTGGGTCGATACCCATTATCGTGATCAGCTGGTTGAAGCCGATCTGGCGGATCCACAGCTGCTGAATGAATCACGGACAGCACTGGACGAACTGACTCAGATCCTGTCTCTGGGCTCTGTGTACCCGTTCCAGCGTTAATTTGATGTGCCGGGCTTTGTACCTGGCCTGACAACGGGTTCTCCAAGCCAAAGCGGTATGCCAGAGTGGCAGCCGCTTTTTTCTTTTTTATCATCTGGTTAAATCTCGCAACATCTGATCTGAATCCCTCTATACTTGTCAGACAGTGTATATCAATCGCAGTCAATCACTGGTCATCCTCGCTTGTTAAAACGTTCGATAACTGCGTTAGATTTTTTGATTGTAGAATGACGACTGATCTCATAAATCTGCCTTGTTCTCAAGTATTTTTCCTGCGCTATTTCTGATCACTGACTACTTTGATTGGTATAACTTTCGCGCAGTTAAGCCAGGCACGATGCTTTTCAACTGCGAATGAATATCATTTGTGGTATTTTCTTTTAATGTCCTGTAAGTAGGAAGACAGAGAATGAAAGAACAGATGAAACAATGGTTAGCACGCGATCCGGATCCAGCCACGCGCGAGGAACTACAACAATTAATTGATGCGGGCAACGCGCAGGAGCTTGCAGCGCGTTTCTCAGGACGACTCGCGTTCGGGACGGCTGGTCTGCGAGGGGTTGTCGGCGCAGGCCCGAACCGGATGAACCGGCTGGTCATTCAGGAAACGGCCACCGGACTCGGGCACTATCTGATGAAAACGGTGAGCACAGCAGCAGAGCAGGGTGTGGTGATAGGCTATGATGGCCGGCCGGATTCCAAAGCTTTCGCCCATGATGCAGCGGCCGTGCTGACCGCACTGGGTATCAAGGTTTATCTGACACATGCTGTCGCGCCAACCCCGCTGGTCGCTTATGGTGTGACCGCGCTGAACGCAGCGGCAGGGATTGTGGTAACGGCCAGTCATAACCCGCCTGCCTATAATGGCTTTAAAGTCTACTGGGGCAATGGGGCTCAGATTATACCGCCGCATGATCAAGGGATTGCTGCAGCAATCGATCAGGCTGCGGTGCAGCCTCTGAAACTGCTGGCGTTGGATGAAGCGCAGCAGAAAGGTTTGCTGGTTTGGCTGGATGAGTCGTTTTATCAGGATTACCGCGAGCGGGTGAAAGCGAGTGCGCTGTTGCAAAATCACACGCAGCCAGCCTCTGTCAGTCTTGCTTACACGGCGATGCATGGTGTCGGTGCAGCGTTGGCGGAAACCGTGCTGGCTGATGCCGGGTTTACTCAGGTCTACAGCGTTGCGGCGCAACGGGAGCCGGATGGCACTTTCCCGACGGTGAACTTCCCGAATCCGGAAGAACCCGGAGCGATGGATTTGGTGATCGCTGAAGCCAAAAAACATCAGGCTACCCTTGCCTGTGCGAATGACCCCGATGCGGATCGCTTTGCTGTGGCTGTTCGTACCGAAGAAGGCGAGTACAAAATGCTGACCGGGGATCAGGTTGGCGTTTTGCTGGGTCATTATTTACTGACCCGAACCAATCCTGCAGAAAGCCTGGTCGGCACGACGATTGTTTCTTCCAGCCTGCTGCAGAAAATTGCAACTGCGGTAGGGGCTGAATACTTCCAGACACTGACCGGCTTTAAATGGCTGACGAATGTCGCCATGCAAAAGCAGTCGGACAGCAAGCAATTTCTGTTTGCGTACGAAGAAGCGCTGGGTTACACCGTGGGAAATATGGTCTGGGATAAAGATGGCTTGACCGCATTACTTGCGTTCGCGCAATTGACCGCAGAGCTGGCATCCCATGGCCGGACTGTCTGGGATCAGTTGGAAGCCATTTACCGTGAGCACGGGATTTATCTGAATGCTCAGGTCAGTATTGCACTGTCTCCGAATTCACCACCGATTGGTGACAGCTTACGTCAGCAACCGCCAGAAGAGATTGCAGGCCGGAATATTGTCCGGATTGACGATCTGAAAACATCCACACGTCATTTTTCAGATGGCACGACAGAGGCGATTGATCTGCCGGGCAGCGATGTGCTGATTTATTTTCTGGAAGATGAGTCGAGAGTGGTCGTCCGTCCCTCGGGCACAGAGCCGAAACTTAAATGTTATTACGAGGTGATTGAGGTAATCGATCAGGTCGATACATTAGCCCATGGATTCCAGCGGGCGCAAAGCAGCATGGATGAACTGATACGCCGTCACCAGAACAGCCTGACCGGTATGACTGCAGACTAATCCGGCCCCAAACTTCCTGAACCGGGAAGCCTGAAAATAAACGCCAGCATTGCTGGCGTTTGTGTCTCTGTGAATCAGTGCGCTTGTGCGTCACCGTTGTCATTCAGACTGGCATAGTGGTGCAGCAGCTCGGTCAGCGTTTTAATCCAGCCAAAGGCATCTTTCGGTGGGGTCACCAGAATCTTTTCGACGGCTTCACAATGCTGTTCCAGTGTCACTGCGGCTTCAAGCTGGAATGCGACAGCATAAAAATGCCACAGCAGCAAACGACTCATCCGTTCAGTATTCTGATTGGCTTGATCGGAATCTGCAAAAGCAGACGAAACCTCTCCCAAAGCAATCGCAGACATTCGCAGCATGGCATCAAACTGTGCCGAACGTAATCTGTCTTCCGTTTCGGTTTCTTCCGGCTCAAACGTGAACAGCTCTTCCATCACGTCTTCAGGCACCATGCGGGTTAGAATGCGCTGGCTGAATTCTTCCAGTTCATGACGTGGCATGGTGAGCAGACAGCTCAGTGTGTAATCCCGTTGCATTGCTATTTTAACTCCCGATTGCCCTGCAAATGATCAAGGGGGCGTATTGTGCTTGAAGGGAATGTGAAATACTACCGATTCCAGCCATGAACCGCTGTTGGCGCCGCTTTGGAGTGCTTCAGACCGTCAATGAGTTGACACAGGTTTGACAAGAAATGAGCAGAATTTAGCTATCTTGCAGGCCGTAATTGACTTTAGACTATGCAGGGTGCGCATACATCCGGCAGCAAGCAAAGAAGATGAGAATGACTGAGTCCGTACAACAATCTGACCATACTTCAGAGCGTTACCTGAAAAACCAGCCGCCAGGTGGGGAGAAACCGCCTCGCCGCAGCAAATGGAAAATGCTGGTGGTGCTGGTTTTGATGGTGATTCTGGGCATAACAGCGATGTTAGGTCTGACCTTGAATCAACAAATCGAAGAAAAATTTTCCGGCCAGTTATGGCAGCTGCCTTCTGTGGTTTATGCACGGGAGCTGGTGCTTGAGCCCGGCGCTCAGGTTCGGTATGAAGAACTGGTCAAAGAGCTGGAGGCCCTGAATTACAGGAAAGTCAGCAAGCCGACCCGTGTGGGTGAGTACAGCACCAGCCGCCTGAAAGTGGAATTCATTCGCCGCCCGTTTCAGTCTCGGACCGGACCGCAGCCAGCACGCCATGTCAGCGTGTCGTTTGACTACAACACAGTCCGGCGTGTGGTCGATGTGAATACCAACCGCGAATACGGGATCTTTTCGGTTGAGCCGCAAATGCTGGGTATGCTGGAAACGGATTCTGATGAGCTGCGTCTTTATCAGCCAAAAGCAGAGATGCCGACGACACTGATCGATGCGCTGCTGGTGACAGAAGACCGGGATTACTACACCCATGACGGTGTCTCTGTTGTGGCGATTGGTCGTGCTTTTCTGGCAAATATGAAAGCGGGCCGAACGGTTCAGGGCGGCAGTACGCTGACCCAGCAGTTAGCGAAAAACCTTTTTCTTTCCAGTGAACGCAGTTTCTGGCGCAAGTTTAAAGAAGCCTATATGGCGATGATCATTGATTATCGATACAACAAAGACGAAGTGCTGGATGCTTATCTGAATCAGGTTTATCTGGCACAGAGCGGATCTGATGCGGTGCATGGTTTTGCGCTGGGAGCCCGTTTTTACTTTGGGCTGCCGTTGTCTGAGCTGCGTGTCGATCAGCAGGCGCTGCTGGTTGGTATGGTGAAAGGGCCGTCTTATTATAATCCGTGGCGTTATCCGGAACGTGCCAAAGAGCGACGCGATCTGGTGCTGAGCCTGATGCATGATGAGAAAAAGATCGACGAAGCCACGTATCAGGAAGCCATCAAGCAAGGTCTGGACTTACAGCCGAAGGGACATGTGGCGGGTCGTCAGCCAGCGTTCTTCAGCTTGCTGAAACAAGAACTGAATGAGAAAGTGAGTCAGGGCTATCAGCCAGGAATGGGGCTGCGGGTTTACACCACGCTGGATCCGATTTCTCAAGCCAATGCAGAAAATGTCGTTCGTTCAAAAATGGCAGCCATGAAAAAGCAGCATGGGAAACAGCTTGAAACCGCAGTTGTGGTTGCTGATCGCCAAACGGGTGAAGTCCGTGCTCTGGTTGGCGGAAGCCGCCCTGAATTTGATGGTTTCAACCGTGCGCTGGATGCTCGCCGTCAGATCGGATCTGTCGTGAAACCTGCGGTTTACCTGTCTGCACTGGCGCGCCCGGAGCGATTCAGTCTGGGCAGTAATCTGGACGACAAGCCGCTGACGTTAACGGATGAGAAAGGAAAGACCTGGTCTCCTCGCAATTATGATCGTCAGTATCGTGGTGAAGTGCCTCTGGTTCAGGCGCTGGCCCGTTCCTACAATATTCCGACGGTGAATCTGGGAATGGCCGTTGGCCTGGACAATGTCATCAGTACCATGGAAGAACTGGGGGTTGATCCGGCTCAAATCCCGCATGTGCCAGCGATTTTGCTGGGGGCATTTACCTTGTCACCTTATGAAGTGACGCAAATGTACCAGACGATTGCGAACGAAGGCCGCCGCAGCCCGCTGACGGCACTGAGTGCGGTGACGGATCGGGACGGAAAAATGATCTACCAGCACTTGCCTTCCACCCAGCAGGTGGTTTCGAAGCAATCTGCATGGCTGACGATGTATGCAATGCAGAAAGTGGTGACCGAAGGGACAGCCCGTTATCTGGACGCCATTTTGCCGTCACTGAAACTGGCGGGGAAAACCGGCACGTCAGATGAAGGCCGCGATAGTTGGTATGTTGGTGTGGACGGACGTGAAGTGGTGACGGTCTGGATGGGACGGGATGATAATAAAAACGTGAAGCTGACGGGTTCGTCAGGACCGTTGAGACTCTACAGCGAGTACATTCAGAAACGCGATCCCGAGCCGCTGACCCTGAAAGAGCCCAAAGGGATTACCGATGTTGCTTATCAGATGAATCAGCAGGGTGGCTTAACGCAGGCGTGTATCGGGCAGGTTGAATTACCGGTCTGGGATAAAAATGGTCGCCAGAGCATGAATTGCGAGAATAAAGTTTCAACGATTATTCGCTCTATCTTTAACTGGTAACACGCGACAAGCGTGGCAATCATCAACGGGTCGGTTACAATGCCGACCCGTTTTTTTATCTGAGGTTGAACCGAATGCGGCTCTTAAAAACAGCAGTGCATCCAGATGTCGCCGATCAACAGGGATCGATGTTTTACCGGAAAGCGACCCGCGCCATTATTCTGGATGGCGAAGATATTCTGATGCTCTACACCGCACGTTACCACGATTATTCATTACCGGGCGGTGGTGTGGATGAACATGAGTCCATTGAATCGGGTTTGATCCGGGAGCTGGAAGAAGAAACCGGTGCAAGAAATATTCATGACATTCAGCCGTTTGGAATTTATGAAGAATTCCGGCCCTGGTACAAACCTGATTTCGACATCATGCATATGGAATCTTTCTGTTTCACCTGCACCATTGACCGGGTGCTTGGCGAAACCCGCCTGGAGGCCTATGAAGTCCGGAATGGCATGAAGCCCGTCTGGATCAACATCCATCAGGCCATTGCGCATAATGAAGAAACGCTGGCGAAGAGCGAGAAGAAAGGTTTATCTGTTGAGCGCGAGCTGTTCTTGCTGAAAACGATTCGTGATGAGCTGATGACTATCAGTGCTTAATCATGGAAACGATGACTCTCTGACGTGAAGTGACACGAAATCTTTCGGATGAATACAACGGTAACTCGTGAAAAAGACTAATATGAATCATCCTGAAAATGTTGGAGAGGATTTCTCAATGCGTACCCGTCACTTGTTCGTTACCCTGCTCGCTGTGTTTCCGCTGTGCTCGTTTGCAGCCTGGAAATTGGATAACAACCAGTCAGAGCTGAAATTTTTATCAGTCAAGAATAACGCTGTGATTGAACAGCACGCGATTAAACAGCTGGACGGTTCCCTGACGGATGAGGGCAAGGTGCAGCTAATGCTGGATCTGAGCAGTGTCGATACCCAAATTCCGATTCGTGATGAGCGGATGAAAACCATGTTGTTTCGGGTTGCCGATTATCCAAAAGCGATGCTGGAAGGGGAAGTCGATGTCTCTGGCCTGGGCGATCTGAAAACAGGTGAAACACTGAGTCAGCAAGTGTCACTGAAGCTGAATCTTCATGGTGCGATTAACCCGGTGAATGCCGATCTGATGATCACACGTCTGGTGGATGACACCCTGATGATCAGCACCAAAAGCCCGGTGATTATCGACGCGAAAGCATTCGGGATGGAATCTGGGCTGAAGGCGCTGCAAGAGGTCGCTAACCTGAATGGTATTTTGCCGAGTGTGCCCGTGTTCGTGAACCTTGCCTTTGTGCCTGATGAGTCTTAACTAACTGAATCCATTGACCCAAGCGGTGATGCTCTTTATGCTCAAGACAGTTTTCTGAAGCAAACAGGAGGGGGCATGAAGAGCGTCACAGTGAATGGAAATCAGGTGAAGCCGGGAAAAATCGTGTGTGTCGGACGCAATTACGTCGCTCATATTGAAGAGCTGGGGAACGAAATGCCGGAAGATATGGTGATTTTTTTGAAACCCAATACGGCCATCGGGACACAGCTGGCAGCAACGCATCATGGCGAAGCCTTGCATTATGAAGCTGAAATTGTCTATCACTATCAGGATGGTCGTTTCAATGCTGCGGCTATTGGTTTGGACCTCACCAAGCGTGACTTACAAACCCGACTGAAAAGTAAAGGCCTGCCGTGGGAGCGGTGTAAGGTTTTTGAAGGGGCTGCATTGTTCAGTGACTTCGTGACTTTACCGGAAACAGCAGCCCCCTTAGGGCTGACCTTAACAATTGACGATGAACTGGTACAGCAAGGGGATACGACGCTGATGCTCTATCCGCCAGATGTAATTCTTGAAGAAGTCCAGCAGATCATTCCTCTGGAAGATGGCGACTTAGTGATGACCGGCACGCCGCATGGGGTTGGGGTGATTCAAAGCGGGCAGGTCTTTCAGGGCGCACTGATTTGTGCAGGTGAAATGCTGGTGAAATCAACCTGGCATGCTGCGGATTAACGGCTCAAATCGCGTATGAAATGGATCGATATCGATGTTTGATAAACGAGATCTGGTCAAACTGGCCAATATGAAAATGCCATTTGGTAAATACAGCGGGCGTGTGTTGATTGATTTGCCAGAGCCTTATTTATTGTGGTTTGCCAAACAAGGTTTTCCGGAAGGTGAACTGGGCCGTTTAATGGCGATGTCTCTGGAAATGCAGATTGAAGGACTGGAGTCCGTGATTCGGCCCTTGAAGGGGTATTCAGAAGCTCCGGACAGCTAACCATCCCTGATGAATACAAAACGGGAGCCAGTGAGGCTCCCGTTCTATGTTTATTTGCTCAAAAATGCATAGCCCGTGACAAAGGCATTTTCCTGGAACTGACGTAGTCCGGTACTGCGAAAATCAACAGACAGTGGATTACGCTTCAGTTTCTCTTTCACGTCAGTATTGCTCATAAAGCTGACTTCCAGCCCTTCAATCAATTGAATCGCGGCTTCCATTTTAAAGCTTTCTGCGCTGCCCGCGTGTTTTCCGCGTGTCTCACGGCTTTTGATAACAACCTGGTTCACTTGATAGTCTTCAGCCAGTTTGCTGAAAGTTTTCTGGAAGTGACGCATTGATTCGAAATCTGTACTGCTTTGCAGCATTAGTTTTTGAGTACGGCAGTCAGGGATAGAAAACATCCCTTGTTCCAGAGACAACAGACATAGATGGGCTTCATTCCCTTTCAGTTCAACAGCAAAAATTTTCATGGTTTTTCCAGAGCAGTGACTTTGGCGGCTATTGTAGGGCAACTCAGGTCAGACTGTTAGTGAAATTCGCTCGATTGCGTGGGTGAGCCGTGCGTTTGCGTCGACATTGCTCAGGTCAGGTGGCGAACGGGATGAATGTAACAATTTATGAATATATTGGGTTCTGATGCACAAATTTCGGCTTATACTTTGAATGATCAAGTGGTTGACTGTGATTGAGGGATTCAACATGAGATTCAGAGTGACTCCGCCTTTAGTCTTTTTGCTTACTTTAGCTGCGATGTACTTTCTGGCACGTTATGTTCCCCTTTGGCGATTTGATTTTCCGGGGAAAGTCCTGCTGGAATGGGTGTTCAGTCTGATGGCCGTTGGGTTTGCGCTTGCAGGAATCATGGCATTTGCCCGCGCCAAAACCGCGATCAATCCGAAAAAAGCGTCCAGACTTGTCACTTCCGGGGTTTATCGCTACTCCAGGAATCCCATTTACCTCGGTTTGCTGTTGTTGCTGGTGGCTATATTTCTGAATTTATCAGCCTTGAGTAGCCTGATCATGATCCCCGTCTTTGTTATCTATATGAACTCGGTACAAATTGCTGCGGAAGAACGCGTTTTAACACATGCGTTTGGTCAGCAATATAAAGAGTATTGCCAGCATGTGCGCCGATGGTGTTAGCCCCAGTTCGCGTGGTGTTCTCATTGGGATGAAAAAAGGAGCGGTAACGCTCCCTGGTGATTTGTCCTGTCGGATCTTATACCAATCAAAGTCAGTCAGTGATCAAAAATAGCGCAGGGAAATGGTTGAGACCAAGGCAGATTTTTTTAGATAAGTCGTTCTTCTACGATCAAAAAATCTAACACAGTGATCGAACATTTGAACAAGCTAGGATGACAAGTGATTGACTGCGATTGGTATTAAAGCTGTTCTACGGATGCTTTCCGGGTTAAAGGCTGACCTGCAAAGCGGATACCCCGCCAACCGAATTTCATGAAATTCCGGATATTCATGTGGTCTGTGCCCTCAGGATTTTTCAGCACCGCCTCAAAATAATGATGACCAAAACACGCCAGTGTTTCCTGTTCAGTGAGCTGGTGAAGCTGTGCAAAAGCAAAAATGCGGCAGGAGCCTTCATTGCTGCCGGCTTCATTGGCCAGTGTTTCATTGTTCAGGCCGTTACTGAAAGCCGTGGGCTGGTAATCGAAATGCGCGTCAATTTCGCGTAATACCTGATCAAAGACAACCGTTTCCGGGGTTTCTTTGATGGTTTTGAGCAGCGTATCCATGCTGTTTTCCTTCTTGGATTGCAAAGAGAAAAGAAAAACGGGCCAGCCCGTTTTTCTCAGATCAGTTTCAGGCTGGCTGAATCAGCGACGGCCTGCTTTCTGTGCCTGCTGCTTGAGTGCATCGTCGAATTCATCCGGATACAGGATTAATCCTTCCTGCTCCAGATTCGGGAAAACAACAATGGCCAGCTCATCATCCTCAAGACCGGGTGTCCAGCGGCTGCGCCATTTATTGACTGAAATGGACTCAGGCTTGCAGTCTTCCCAGTCACCGGTTGCCCAGGATTGCGCAAACTCCTGATTCGGCCAGACTGGCACACAGTCTTCGTCTTCGCTGTTGAGCATCACGCAGCCATGCTCATCAGTCAGAATCCAGATCTGTCCCTGAGTGGTGACTTCTTTCAGCAGGTACTGAAACCTTTTTTCTGCATCGTACTGCAGGATGGTTTCAATTTGTTCTTGGGATAAAGGGGAGATGGACATAGTTGGATCCTGTACTCGGATGGGGTTAGAAAGCGTATCGCTTTGTTTCGCAGCACTAAGCATAGTGGAAAGCAGCCGGGGAAGGAAGTGCCGATGCCGGCAGGGCCGGCATCTTTGGGCACAGGTTTTATTTCAGGGTGTAAGGGATGCGAATGGTGAGCTGGAAATCCGGTGCATCGGCGGTCAGACCGGCCGCAGCGCCCACATTGAGTGTGGTTTCCCGGTTGATTGCATAGTTGGCGCCAAACGAGATTGTATCAAGCTGGAGCAACTTGGCATCTGCCGGATAGCCACCATTGACTTTGGATTTCAGGATCGTTTTATGGTTCAGGCCAATACTGAAGGAAAACTTGGGGTTCACTGCGAAGCCCATCCCAGCGCCCAGCGAAATGGTGTCCCCTAGATCAATGGTGTTGATTTGGGTGCTGGGCGTTTCGTCGGTGGCAGGAATTTGCACGCTGACGTCATCTTTTATATTCCAGATATAGCTGGCATTAAGGAAGAGGACCGCCGGATCCAGTGGCATGATCATCGTCACACCAGGTTCAATACTCGGAAAACCGGATCCAGTAGGTAACTCTTTGAAGTCATTGGTGTCATCCAGAGGCACATCATAAGGAGATGTCCCTGTGGTACTCTTAAAGCGCAAGCTACCAATCCAGTAAGGGGCTTCCAGTAGGTTGAACTGATACTTAAAGGCGGCTTCAATGTCACCAATATCATTGCCTTCGAGTGTTTTGGTGGTCGGGCTGTTGGATGGGCCATTGATGTCCCGCTCTGAGATAGAGTCGTTCCGGTAAACCCAGGGAATGCGTGCCTCTACCTCCAGCCGGTTGGTAATCCCATAGCGGCCAGTCAGGCCGAAGGTGAGTGTTGTTCTGTCGATATCACTGGCACGGATCAGGCCGACAATCAGTGATGGCAGTACGGTGTAGCCGACGACAGAGACCGTATTGGATGAGTTTTGAGTGTAAGTTAACGACGAATCCAGAACAAAAGATCCCTTGGGTGTCAGTACCCCAGGTTTTTCCAGAATATCCGTGACGGTCTGAACCTGGCGAGATTTTTGTTGGGCTGTTGAAGATTCCTCTGCCGCAACCGTGGTTGAAAAAATCGCTATCAGCGCTAACAGGCTGTGTATCTTGTAATTTTTCACGATATCCTCACTTTGTTTGCAAAGGTAACCCCAAAAAAATAATAGTCAGTTGAACTGGCTTGTCATAAGAATAGTCAAAACTTGTGTAAAAAGTGAAAGTGAGAAGTTAATTTTGTCTCAAATATGATAGTTAATTCAGTTTGTATTATTAATGAGCATATTATTGGTTGTGAGAATTGAAACTCTATTCTTAGAAATTAAAATCAAAATCATCATATTAATGTCAGCTTTTTTTGTATTTTATGGGTAGGTTTTTATTAAAAATAATACAAATCAAAAAGTGGCAAAAACTAGTATTAAGTTATCTCTCGCGGCGACGTGGGAGTGTAAAAATAAAAAACTCAACATATTTGGAGTCTTATCATGCGTAAATCTAATCTCGCAATGTTAGTGGCAGTGCTGGTAGCCTCTCCTCTTGCACTGGCGGACTACCCACAACAACCTCAGGCACCCTCTTATGGTGGTCATCATGGTGGTGGGTATAATGGTGGTTATGATGACGAAGGTCCTTCAATTGTTGACTCATTTAATGATGACGTCACCAAAGAAGCGACTCTGAATTATACCAATGACAAAACAATTACCGATAGCTTCAATGAAGACAACGATACACTGAAAATGAAGGACATCAATAATGATAAGTCCTTCAAATGGACAGACAACAGCGACAACAGCAAGAAGTTCTACTTCAAGAGCAATACAGAACACAGCGAAACCTGGAAAATCAACATCGAAGAAAACCACTACATGGCGAAATCTGACCTGAAAGGCGAAGTGATCGGGAACGATGTCACTTATGGTGGTGCATGTTGTGATGACCACGGTGGCTATGGTCACGATAAAGGCTATTCACGCGGTTATGGCAACAATAACGGTGGCAGCTATGGTGACGCTGGCTCGCTGACAGTCACTCATGTGAACGACATGACGGGTGCTTTTGCAGGTGCATCTGGTATTAACCTTGCTGGTCAGAACGCAGGTAACAACTCGCTGATCCAACAAAGTGCCAGCACCAACGCGGTACTTCTGGGTCAATAACACATGAGCTGAGGTTGCTATTAAAATTGGCAGCACTCAGGAGGACGTATGAAATATTTAACACTGACCGTGGCTGTATTGCTGTCTTGGGGTGCCGCTGCTGATGAGTTGGATATTCTGACAAGTTCCGATACGTTGAGTGATAGTTCAATGTATGAGACTCGAGGTGGGCAGTACGAGCTCAACATTGACTACATGCAAGCAGATTCGGACATGTACGGTGATGTCGTAGGGAATGGCGCATATGGAAATACCACAGGTGACAACGTGATTGATGGCGGTGCCTTCAATGGTTCATCTGGTGTCTTCAACGTCGTTCAAAACACCGGTAATAATGTGTTAATACAGAATGCGACCGTGGTTAACCTGACATTGAAGTAACCTGTTAGTGTATCTAAACCGGATCTTGATAACCGGAAAACTAAATGTTGAATTACTAGTAATTGATATTTGGTTTCGCAGGGCTAACAACATTGCTTCAACATCGATAATATTTTTTACCCAGCATGGGCTGATGATAAAAAGGTCCATGCACTCTGGGGAACATAATTGGAGTAATATCATGCGTAAATATAACGTATTGTTACTTGCAGCAATGGTTGCATCACCACTTGCTTTGGCGAATGGTGTGCCAGATGCTGACACGATTGATGGAAGCTTTAATGACACCATCAATAAAACACTGACTGTGGACGTGAATAAGTCCAAAGAAATCGATTATTCTTTCAACGAAGACAATGACAAGTTGTACATGAAAGATATCGGAAACGATAAATCGATTCGTCTGAAAGATAATAGTGATAACTCATGGACAATGAAAAAATCCATTGACCATAAGTACGACAAGACCTTTAAGCTGAATGTTGAGCTCAACAAGGTTCTGGCGAAATCTGAACTGGATGGCGAAGTGATCAAAAACGAAGTCACTTATGGCGGCGCTTGCTGTCAGGGTAAATCGGGTGATGTAGAAGTTGAACACTTCAATACCATGGCGAACTCCTTCGGTGATGCTTCTGGTATCAACGTCGCGGCACAAAACGCCGGTAACAACTCCATGGTTCAGCAGTCAACCAGCACCAACGCAACTTTGTCTGCTTCAGCGAGTTACTAATCCATTCGGGCCGTCGCAAGGCGGCCCTCATTATTGTTATCTATCAGGCTTTTAAGTTGAAAGTCAGATAGATAGGAATAATATGTCCCCTGACGGATTGAGAACGAATTACCCTGTCAGTACGATTGAAAAGGGTGTCATCATGAGATTGAAATTGGTAACCCTGGCCTTGACCGGAATCATGCTGAGTGCATCAGTCAGCGCACTGGATTATTTCCCCAGCCGAGGCGCATATAATGTAAAAGTGAAGAGTTATCAGGAGCAGTTGTTTGGCGATGTGATGCGTCAGCAGTATGACTTTAGCTGTGGTTCAGCAGCCGTCGCTTCCCTGATGAAATATCACTATGGCATCGAGACGTCAGAAAATACCGTTTTTAAATATATGTTTGAAAATGGTGATAAAACCAAAATTGAAAAAAGCGGTTTTTCAATGTTTGACATGAAAGAGTATATGCAATCTGTCGGATTGGATGCTAATGGATACCGGTTACCCCTCGATAAATTTCAAACTTTAGGTGTCCCCGCAATTACAATTGTGAATTTCGACGGCTATATGCATTTTGTCGTTATTAAAGGGATGAACAGTGATCAGGTCATTTTAGGTGACCCGTCCCGAGGCACCATGGTGATGAAGATCAGTGAATTTAAACCCTATTATCGCGGCTCTGTGCTATTGGTGAAAAATATGGTGAAAGAAGGGCGCGAGAGCTTTATTACTCAGGAAAACTACAGTGTTTATGCACCATCCCCAGTGTCTGATGCTGTGACAAGGGATTCGTTGTCAACGTTCAGTATTACATTGCCAGGTTCAAACGACTATTAAAGGCAGAGGCTAGTATGAATAAGCTATCACAATACGCAGTCGCCGTGACGCTCGGAGGCGCTGCTTTTATAGCAAGTACTTATGCGGATGCATACACCACCCCGCATTATGGTGTGTTGTTAGATGACAGCAGCCTGATCACGATGACTCAGTCGGAAATGTCCGCGATTCGTGGCGGTTTCTCGGCAGAGGGATCCTTGATCAGCATCGGTCTGAGTATCATCACCGCGCTCAACGGCGAAGAGATTCTGCGCTCTCACATTGCGAATTTCACCATCAGTAACGGTGTGCTCAGTACAACCGCAGGTTCGGCTTATGCAAGCGGAGATATGATTACCTTGCGGCAAGTCGGTGATAATAACACCTTTGAACGTCCGAATCTGTTGCCAAACAGCATTATGCAGGTCGTTCAAAACAGTCTGGACGGCAGCAGTATCCGTATCGAGCGCAGTGTAGATATTAATGCTGATCTGAATGGCTATATTCAGAACAGTGTCCTGAAAAGCCGACTTGAGAATGCAATCTTGCATACAGGGTATTAGTTCATTTGTTATAGAACATTGCAATAAAAGGCATAAGGTACAGCATTGGTCTGTACCTTTTTTGTATGCAATTTCGTCCAAAATGGTATGTGAGCTTAAAAAAATCTGATGGCAACGCCTTGCATAACTGGCTGAATCTTAGTTTATTCTGATGTCTCACCGCCTTTCTCAAGACAATTCTTACTTCTGATACCACGCGGCCCTGCGCTTTCTTGCCTATATTTTTCAATGAACATTAATAATAAACGTGCATTGATTTGAAGGTGACTTCTGATGGTAGCTCAATGTCAAAATAAAGCTCTAAACGGACGGCTGGTGGCAATCGGATGTAACTACGAGCCTTGGATAGCGCTTCTGGAACAGTCAGGTTGGAAAACCCAGTGCTGTTATGATTTAAGAACGGTTGATTCAATCTTGGAAGAGTTCAGCCCCTGCATCTGCATCGTTGATTTAAGCAATAATGATTTTAGCTTAAACAGCATCTCTTTGAGGGCAAATAAAACCAAACAAGTAAGATGGATTGCTTTGATCAAAAAAGAGCAATTAAAAACTGACGCAATTTGCCAGTTTATTAATAACTTTTGCGTCGATTATTTTACGGTACCCGTACCAGGAAGCCATTTATTAGATACTGTGGGGCATCAGTTGGGGATGTTGGATATTGAATCCTCATCCTGGCATGAAATTACCACACAGCATGAAATGGGATTATACGGAGAATCAAAATCAATTAAACAACTGCGGGATATGGTGCGTCGTGTGGCGTTAACGGAAGTGAACGTCTTTTTGACCGGGGAAAATGGCACGGGGAAAGAGCTGATTGCGAAATCAATTCATAACCTCTCGAAACGCAAACATGCGCCATTTGTCGCCATTAACTGTGGGGCCCTCAGCAAAGACGATGAAAAGTTGAATTTCCTGAAACATGTCTCAGCTTCTGATGACGAAGAAGGCGGATTCAACGGTACCATCATGCTGGACAACGTGGAAGAGTTAACCCGAGAGTTTCAGGAATTACTGCTGTCCTTCATTCAGGCGCCAAGCAGTGATTCTCTGGATGGCGACTCGGCCTGTGATGTTCGGATTATTGCTGCAACCAGTGCGGATCTGGATGCGCTGGTGGCAAAAGGTGATTTCAGTAAAGAGCTGTATTACCGTCTGAACGTTTTTCACATTAAAGTGCCGACATTGCGTGAACGGGGCTCGGATATTTTTCTGCTGGCGGAAACGTTTCTGCAGAAGTTTGCCAAGGAGTACAGCACCATGGCGTCAAATTTCTCGGAAGACTCGAAGCAGCTGTTATTACGTTACAGCTGGCCGGGGAATGTTCGTGAACTGATCAATCAGGTGAAACGAGCGGCATTGCTTGCAGAGGGAAATGAAGTCCGAGCTGAACACTTTGATTTGCCAAGTAAAGCGAATTTGAAGCAAAGCTTGCGCAATATTAAAGATGAAGCCGAGAAAGACGTGCTGGTTGCCGTACTGGAAACCCACCGGGGACAGGTTGCTTCTGCAGCGAAAGATCTTGGGGTGTCCAGAGCGACGATGTACCGACTGCTCAATAAACACAATATTGTGCCGGATGTCCGCCACTACAATTCAAACTTTATGCGAGAGTAGTGTGGCCACATAGCCAGACAAAACTGAAACACCCCGCATGGCGGGGTGTTTTTTGTCGAATCAGGTTTTCGACCTGTCGGGAATGTTTTTACAGAGACAACAGAATGACTTCGTTGTGCTCATCTGATTCGGTATTGGTGAAGACACATTCTGGCTGGTCAACCATGAGTTCGTCCATGGTTGGCACAACCAGTGTGGCCAGGTTGCTGTAATCCATTTGTGTTCCTTACTGCTGAAAAGGGTTCACTGTTGTGTTGCTCAAACCCTAAATCGATTCAATGACACTATCATGACAACGCATCGATGTGGATCCCCTTTTTTGTGTTGACGGCTCTGCCATTGATCTTTGTCCACAAATTTTCAGGGATATGTCTGAACATTGGTGTTTAGGTCTCAGTTGTATGCAACGGCAACCTCAGGACAATCGGACAATGATCAGACAAAGTCAAACGCCGGACAGCTTCCTGAGAAAATTTTATCTGGTGCAGATGCTCTGGCGTGACGCCTGCTGCGAGATCTGCCGAGGCCAGGAAGTGGTCAATCAGTCGGGTGTAATGTCGGTAACTGGCTTTTTTGCCCGGACGATTGAGCCGAACATAACATGAGCCCTGAAGCGTCTTTGTTAACAAACGGACGGAAGATCCAGTGAGTGTGCGAGAGAACCGGCTGTCGGGGTCGGCCATCCGGTGATTGAAGTCGCCGCCGATCAGAAAAGATTCTTGCTGGCTGACGCGTTGATCAATCCATGTCCGGAGGATATCACCCTGATAAGCCAACACCCGGCAGGATGCCGATTGAGACCTGATGCGAGTGCTGTAACAGCCGGACTTCAGGTGAATATTCAACAGGTGCAATGGTTTGCCGGCTTCAGGGTAAACCACAATATAGGCACCATATCTCAGCCGTCCACGCTTTGGCTGTTGAGCCGGTTTGGGGGCTCTGCGAACATTCAGTCCGGCCAGATCGCTCGGGTCTTCGACCCGCAGATGAGTTTTGACGGCAAACCCGGTGTACTGATTGCCATCTCGGAAAGTCTCCTGTTTTCTGTGATGCCGGTCGGACAGATAAATCTGGTATTGACCCTCGGGCAGAACCTCAAGGAGAGCACCGGCATGATCAACTTCCTGAAAGGCGAGCACATCCGGTGAGGCTTCAGTCAGAAGCTTGGCAATATAAGCTTTATCCATCGGGGTTCTGGGCTGGTTTGCTGTGCCAAACCAGGCCATATTCCACGTCATGATGGTGAGAAAAGACTGGGCTGGGATGCCAGAGCGCGGTGATTGCGCCGCCAGCGGCGACAGACTGAATAATCCTAAAGCGGCAGTCAGCAGCGCTGCCATCCCTCCTGTTTGTAATCGCCATCCTTGCATATCCAAAGCACCTGCATTCCAAAGCAAAAAAGTCATTTCGTCTGAAGTGTAACCGACATGCAGGCATCCCTGATGCAGATCAAAGTAAGCTTGCGGCACTTGTCGCTAAATACACAATATCTTGTGTTCTTGATAATAACATTTTGCATATCTAGTGATTTTGGGGTGGGTGTGGTGACGGAGAAAAGGAACAGCGGGCAGCTGCTGGATGGCATGCTGGACGATATTCGCGGACTGATGGCGCAGACCGCAGCGGATTTGCTCAATGAAAATGCCAATAAAGACAGCCGGGTCATTCCGACGCAACGCGATCTGCTGGCGGGCATTGTGTCAAAGCATTATGCCCGGCAGTTTATGTTGCCTGCATATGTTGCAGCGGCGCATGAATCCGGCGAAATTCATTTTCATGATCTCGACTACGCGCCATTTTTCCCGATGTTTAACTGTATGCTGATTGATCTGGAAGGCATGCTGACGCAGGGATTCAAAATGGGGAATGCGGATATTGATACCCCGCGCTCCATCTCCACTGCGACGGCGGTCACGGCACAGATCATCGCACAGGTCGCCAGCCATATTTATGGCGGCACCACGGTGAACCGGATTGATGAAGTGCTGGCGCCTTATGTCACCCGCAGTTACCAGAAACACCTGACGGTTGCTCGCGAATGGGAAATTTCTGATGCCAGAGCCTTCGCCCGCCAGCGCACGGAAAAGGAATGTTTTGATGCATTTCAGTCGCTGGAATATGAAGTGAATACGCTGCATACCGCAAACGGGCAGACGCCTTTTGTCACCTTTGGTTTTGGACTGGGAACATCCTGGGAATCCCGGCTGATTCAGCAATCAATTCTGAAAAACCGGCTGGCTGGTTTAGGGAAGAACCGAAAAACCGCGGTGTTTCCAAAACTGGTTTTTGCAGTGAAGGACGGGATCAACCACAAGCCCGAAGATGGCAATTACGATATCAAGCAACTTGCGCTGCAATGTGCTGCCAAGCGCATGTATCCGGATATTCTGAATGTCGAGCAGGTTGAAGCCGTCACCGGCTCATTCAAAACTCCGATGGGCTGCCGGAGTTTTCTGGGCCGGTATGAAGAATATGGCACAGCGATTCATGAAGGCCGGTGCAATCTCGGGGTGGTCAGTTTGAATTTGCCCCGGATTGCCATTGAAGCAAAAGGAGATGAAGCGGTGTTCTACCGTGTGCTGGACCGGCGACTGCTGCTGGCACGTCAGGCTTTGATGTATCGTATTCAATCTCTGGATGGCGTGAAAGCCAGCGTGGCTCCGATCCTTTATATGGAAGGCGCTTGCGGGGTCCGGCTGAAAGCGAACGATGACATCGCGGAGATCTTCAAAAATGGACGCGCCTCTATTTCGCTGGGGTACATTGGCTTGCATGAAACGTTGACAGCTTTGTATGGGCAAGCGACACATGTGTTTGACTCTGACGCTTTGCAACGCAAAGCACAGGCGATTGTGCGCCATTTGCGGGCTGCCGTAGACCGCTGGAAGGACGAAACCGGGTATGGTTTCAGTTTATATGCGACACCAAGTGAAAATCTGTGCAGCCGGTTTTGCGCGCTGGATCGTCAAGCATTCGGTGACATCCCCGGTGTGAATGACAAAGGGTACTACACCAACAGTTTCCATCTGGATGTCGAGAAGCAGGCGAACCCGTACGACAAAATTGATTTTGAAATGGCGTATCCGGCCATCTCCAATGGTGGTTTTATCTGCTATGGCGAATATCCGAATATGCAGCACAACCTGGAAGCACTGGAAGATGTGTGGGATTACAGCTACGACCGTGTGCCTTACTACGGCACTAATACGCCGATTGATGAGTGCTACGACTGTGGTTTTCAGGGGGAATTTCACTGCACCAGCAAAGGTTTTGTCTGTCCTGCATGTGGGAATCATGAGCCGTCGCGGGTCTCCGTCATTCGCCGGGTTTGCGGCTATCTGGGCAGCCCGGATGCCAGACCCTTTAATGCGGGGAAACAGGAAGAAGTGAAACGCCGCGTGAAACACCTTTGATGGTGGCGCGCATCATGTTGTTCAGAGGTCAGGATGCATTATCACCAGTATTACCCTTGTGACGTTGTCAACGGGCCGGGAACCCGCTGTACCTTGTTTGTATCAGGGTGTGAGCACCAGTGCCGTGGTTGTTATAACCAGTCGACCTGGCCGCTGCACAGTGGTAAGCCTTTCAGCCGCGAGATGGAAGACCGTATTATTGCGGACTTACAGGATCAACGTATCCGCCGCAGAGGCTTGTCTTTGTCTGGCGGGGATCCGTTGCATCCGGCCAATCTGTCGGCAGTGAAACACCTGATAGCGCGGGTCAGGCGTGACTGTCCCGATAAAGATATCTGGCTGTGGACGGGGTACGTGATGGAAACCCTGACCCGTGCCCAGCAGGAAGTTACCGCGTTGATTGATGTGCTGATCGACGGCCCGTTTGTTCAGCATTTATCTGATCCTTCACTGCCCTGGCGTGGCAGCAGGAATCAGCGTGTGCTTCGTAAAGCCGGTTCTCAGGGCGCCTGGATGGAAGTCGTGGACAACTCGGGCTAACCCACTCTTTCTGCATGGCTTTTATTGATAACTCATGAAGTTATCCACTGTTTCTGTGCATAACTGTGGGAAAATCAAGTGAATGAATCAGAGGGCAGTGGATAAAGAGCAGCGGTCCAGGCGCGTCCCGACTAGGCTTAGGCAGGATTATCCGTTACACTTCGCCCTTGGATTCATACAGAGACATCAGGTTTCACCATGGCACGTACCGTGAATTACACCTATAAAATGCAGGAGAAAAGCATCAGCTTTTCTTACAGTCAGTACCGTTCAATTCATGAAGCTGTTGCCGCAGCGGAAGGCATTGATCTCAGAGAATATCTGAAGATGGAGCAGCAGGTTGAAGCTGTCTCCAGTGGTGAAAAAGCTGTCCGGGATTTTCGTGACAGTCATTTCCGTAAACTGGGCTTTGGCAAGATTGCTCTGGCGCCGAAAGAGCACCGGGGAATCGGGGAAAAGTAGGTCACGTCCGGCTCAGTCGCTGACGTAACATCAGATAAACCCATCCTCCAGCACATGCGGCCAGTAAATGTTTTACACAATGGCCGCTGATGACACCCTCTGTCATGTCCCAAATCCCTGCATCCAGATATTCAGCCCCGGCGGCCAGTCCGTAACAGACGAAAGTTGCCAGATAGTACCGCCTGTCCGGCCCGCGTCCTTCATACAGAAGTAAAATCAAGGGTAAATGCAGGATGGGCAACAATTGCACCAGCATGTATGCGCTCAGAGCGGCCGTGCCCGAAGCGGTTGTGGTCATCCAGTACCAATAGGTCACAGAGAAAACAGCATACACATTGAGTGGAAACAGCAGTTTTGTGCCCAGCGCGGGCCGGACATATTCGCTCAGAACGATACAGTAAAGCGAGACGAGCGCGATTGCACCGGGAATTCTGTCCAGCATCAGTCCAAACGGCGTTGGCAGCAAATCGTAATATGCAGCACCAAGGCTGGTTGCCAGCAACGCCTGAAAGAAGAGGAAATAGGCTGTCGCAATTTCAGGCTCGACAACCCGATCGGCTTGCTTTTTGGGGATCTGGCTGAGCATCCGGATCCCCATGAAACCGACAATCGCCAAAGGCAGGCTGGTGACAATCACGTGCAAAGGATGCATATCGGATATCTGGCGGGAAGATGTGACTGTGTCAACATCCGGAGGCAGAAGCACCGGGGATTGCAGTAAAACCAGCAACAGAATCAGGCTGGCTGAAGCAATCAGTAAAATCGCTCGGATACGGTCAGAGCAATACCGTGGCAGTGTCCGGGACGACTTCAGTTTCATCGCTGGACTTACTTTTTCATCGCGATCAGGGTGTGGATGTGCCACTGGCGTTTTTCACCGGTGAGCCGGGCCGACATTTCGTGCCTTTGCTGCCAGGACACCACATAGAACTGACTGAAGAGCCGTTCAAGTTCTGGCTTGCTGTGGGTCATGACTTTATCTGAATAGTCGGTTTCATCATGGTTCATGCCCAGAAAGTGGCCACAGAACAGCCCGCCCGGATAAAGACATTGCACCACCTTCTGCCAGACGGCGTAAAAGTCCTGCCGGGGACAAAAGAACATGGAAGCGCTGGCATTAACCAGATGAGCTTTGGGGAAGCGATACTCGCTGAATGTGCAATGCTGAAGGTCGAGTAACGGATTGGATGCAGCCAGCGGATGTGTTGACAGTTGCCTCAGGCTTTCCAGATGGCTGTCGAACGCATAGACCCGATACTGGTTTTCCAATAAAAAGAAGGTATCGCGGCCCTGACCACATCCACAGTCAATGGCCACTTTGCCCCGGAGGTGATCGCCGAGTAGCTGATGCGCCTCAACGAGATGCGTGCGGGGGGGCTGCAAGGCAGATGGATGAAGATAAGATTGCCAGTCAATGGTGGCCATGATTACCTCGATAATGCTCACTTCGTGGTCAATACAAGTATAATCATGCCCCCCGCAGGCGATCGTTCAATTCTTAGACGGCACCCCAAACATCTAAAAAGTGGCGGATGCTCAAGGCGCTGGATCCCACGTTCAGGGCGGCTCGGGTATAAAAATTTGATCTTACATGTCCGGGAATCTTTGCTACTATTTGCGCCAACAGCCCGCTGAACCGCGAGCCCCTTAATGAAAGAGAGAAATCGCCATGACGAAATTAACTGCAGACGTACAGAAGAATGCTGATTTGTTCTTCACCGAATCGAAAGAGACGCAAGTCGTGTATGGCCTGTGTAATGAAGAAGGGGATTGGTTGTCGGTTGATTCCAGCGAGTTTGAAGAATCTGAAGTGATGCCATTTTGGTCGAATGAAGCCGATGCAACGTACCATTGTGTCGAAGAGTGGGCGGAGTTCCAGGCGACAGCGCTGCCGCTGGATGTTTTTGCACAAGACTGGATGGTCACTCTGGCTGAAGACGGTGTGTTGGTTGGTCTGAACTGGAATGATCGTCTGGAAGGGGTCGAGATGGAACCTCAGGATGTTGCGAAGCAATATCTGTAAATCTGTCATTCGCCAGAAAAACCGCCGAACGTGGCGGTTTTTTTATACGTACGCTTCAATAACCTTGATTCCTATCAACTTTTCGTGATGTTCAGGTTGAATGCCTGCTGTACGATCGGTCTAATACGCCTCCCTGAAATAGAAGAACATGGAAGTATCATGAATCAAGGAAAAACGCTGCTTGCGGTCGCATTGGGATTGTCGTTAAGTGGCTGTTCGGTCCTGCAAGGATTACCGGATGATAAAAGTACCGGCGCACTGGCGCTGTATCTGGAAACCGACCGGGATTCAGGCAAGCCGATGCCCTGTCGCTCAATTTCGGTTCGGCTGAATGAGGTGACAGAAGCCATCAATACTTCACCGGCGGTCTGGAGTGAAGAATCTTTCTATGATGAAAGTAAGCAAGCAACCATCATCCCCGGAATTCAGGCGGGCACGTATGTCATCAACGGGTTTCGCTGTTACGCAGGCGCCCGCGTTGTCTTTGAAAATTACGCGCGGTACATTGATCAGCCGACTTTCGAAGCCGTGACGATTCATAAAGGTAAAATTACCCTGAGCGGCATGGCGTTCGTCACCGGTCATTTCACGGATAAGGAAAGCCGTGTTTATTTTCAATTCAGAGATGCAGGCTCCCTGAAGCAGGATGCGCTGATCAAGGCGCTGCGGGCCAATGACGATTACCGTGGCTGGGAGCTTGTTGCCGATTAATTGAGTGCAGTATGGCAGACGAAAAACGATATCAACAAGGACTGGCGAAACTCAGCGAGCTGGATCCGAATGCAGCAGAACATCTGAAAGCCAGCTTTCAGTCGGTTTGCCCTGAGCTGGCTGATTTCATCATCGCCTTTCCTTTTGGCGAAGTGCTTTCCCGTGAAGGGCTTGATTTTCAGACCCGCGAACTGGCGACCATTTCGGCGTTGACGGCGATGGGCAATTGTCAGCCACAATTGGCCAGCCATATTCAGGGCGCGTTACGGATTGGCTGCAAGCCGCAACAGATTGTGGAAGTGATTTTACAAATGGCTGTCTATGCAGGCTTTCCGGCAGCCATCAATGGCATGACGACTGCAAAACAAGTCTTCGAAGCGGAAGGTGTTTTGCCGCTATGCTGATATCGCGCCACACAGGGACTGACTGTGTGGCGTTTGTCTTTCTGGAACTTATCTTTTTTCCTCATTTCCCGACTTTAACAACAGACAGTCGGACTGACCCCATGGTTTTTCAAGCAATTGAAACCAAAGCGTCATTGAATTCGCGCCTGCCTGTCACACCCCGCCTTCAGAATGTATGCCCGTCATGACACTGATGAATAAAAATACAGACAACTAGGGAAGACAAATGAGCAAGGCGACATTCGATCCAACCCGTTATAACAAGAGTGGTAATGAAACCTTTCAGGAAGTTCTCGATAAACATTTATCCCGCAGAACAGCATTGAAAAGCACGCTCGGTCTGGGGGCATTAACCGCTTTAAGTACTTTTGGTCTCACAGGTTGCGGGAGCGACAATGATTCCGGGAAGTCCGGTGATGGGACAGACACTAATCCGGACGCAGCAAGCCGGAGCACGGCGGTACTGAGTTTTGATTCGATTCCCGGGTCGCTCCTGGATGCCGTTGCTGTACCGGCGGGGTACAGCGCTCAGGTTCTGGTGCCATGGGGTACACCACTGAATACTAAAGCGAATGCCTGGGATAACAGCGGTCAAAACTCGGCTGACGATCAGGCCAATGCGATGGGGATGCACCACGACGGCATGCACTTTTTCCCGCTCAACGATGCCGCAGATGATGGTTTGCTCTGCATTAACCATGAATATATTGATCAGGATGCACTGCACCCCGCGGGGCCAACGGAAGTCGGGGGGCTGAGAACAAGCGTTGAAGAAATCCGCAAGGAAATCAACGCTCATGGCGTGAGTGTGGTTCGGGTCAGGCTGACCGGCAATACCTGGCAGATCGTGGACAATGATCCGTTGAACCGCCGTTTTACGGCCGCAACGGTGATGGATATGGGGGGCCCACTGGCTTATACCGGTTATCTGGAAACCCGGTTTTCACCGGATGGCAGCCAGACGCGCGGCACCCTGAATAACTGTGGCAACGGCTACACGCCTTGGGGCACTTATCTGACATGCGAAGAAAACTGGCCGGGTTACTTTGTCAATCAGGGCACGCTGACAGAAGACCAGAGCCGCATTGGCGTTTCTTCGTCCGGCACACGCTATGGCTGGGATGATCTGGCAGGTGATGCGGATGAACGTCTGGACGAGTTCAGTCGTTTTAATGTCACGCCTTCGGCGGCCAGTGCCGCAGGAGATTACCGCAATGAAGCAAACGGCTTTGGTTATATTGTGGAAATTGATCCATACGATGCGAGAGCAAGGGCGGTTAAACGCACGGCATTGGGCCGCTTCCGCCACGAAGGCTGTGCTTTCGGTAAGCTTGAAGAAGGTAAGCCGGTTGTTTTCTATTCAGGCCATGACTCTAAGTTCGAGTACATTTATAAGTTCGTATCAGATGCGTTGTGGGATCCGGCGGATGCCAATCCAGTGAATCGTCGTGTCACTGGTGATAAATATATGGATCACGGGACGCTTTATGTTGCGAAATTCTCGGATGAAGGGGTTGGCCAGTGGCTGCCATTAACCATGGACAGCCCGACACTAGATGCAGGTGTGCTGGGGGATCATTTTGAATCGCTGGCGGCCATCTTACTGAACACGGCAGGGGCTGCGGATCGGGTGGGCGCGACCCCGATGGATCGTCCTGAGTGGACGACTGTCGATCCCTTTACCGGTACGGTTTATCTGACGCTGACCAATAATTCTAGCCGGACGGAAGGGAATGTGGCTAATCCACGCCTGAAAAACTATTTCGGCCATGTCATTCGCTGGGATGAAGGGGATGACGCCACTTCCTTTATCTGGGACATTTTCCTATTTGGTGCGCCGTCGGATGCTGATGCGGCAACTAACCGATCGGGTCTGACGGATCTGAATATGTTTGCCAGTCCGGATGGTCTTGCCTTTGATCCCCGTGGCATTCTCTGGGTGCAGACGGACAACGGTGCACCGGATGTCACCAGCTACACCAACGACCAGATGCTGGCGATTGTGCCGTCTGCGATGGTTGACGCACAAGGAAAGCAGCAGGTCGTTACAGGTGAGAATCAGATGCAGCTGAAACGTTTTTTTGTCGGTCCGAATGGTTGCGAAGTTACTGGGTTTGCCATCAGCCCGGATTACAAGTCGGTCTTTATCAATATTCAGCATCCCGGCAACTGGCCCTATTCAGAGAATGCTGCCGAGCAGACACCTGGCGGAACCACAGTGCGGCCCCGTGCGGCAACGGTTGTGATTCGTCGCAATGACGGCGGTGAAGTGGGCGTGTAATCGCTTCGTCTCTAAGCACACAGCCCGCAACTCAGTTTGCGGGCTTTTTTTGCGATTGTGATATTCGAAATGGACGACTTGATGCATAATTCCCTGTTGTAAGAAGGATTTCTGTTCACCGGGACGTTGATGTACGCTTTCATTTTACTTTTTCTGATGTCGTTGTTCGCGGCACCTTCAACCATGGCAGCACAGGCTGAAAACACGCAGCCGGGGTGCGTGATCTTGTTGCATGGTCTGGCAAGAACGGCGCATTCGATGGATAAGTTAGCTGATGCACTGTCAGATGCTGGTTATCAGATAGTCAATGTGGATTACCCGTCGACTCAATATCCGATTGAAACCCTTGCTGCCACCGTCATTCCTGATGCTTTGTCTCAGTGTAATCACACGCAACCGGTGCATTTCGTGACACACTCAATGGGCGGGATATTAGTCAGACAGTACTTATCACAGCATGATTTGAACAATTTAGGGCGGGTCGTGATGCTGGCGCCACCGAATCAGGGCAGTGAGGTGGTCGACAGTTTTCATGATGTGGCGCTTTTTCAGTGGATCTACGGTCCGGCGGGACAACAGTTAAGCACTGAGACATCCAGTGTGCCCAAACAACTGGGCCCTGTTCATTTTGATCTGGGTGTGATCGCTGGCAACCGAAGTCTGGATTTTCTGACTTCCTGGCCTTTACCTGAGCCGCATGATGGAAAAGTCAGTGTCGCAAGTACTCGGGTTGAAGGGATGCATGCCCATTTGGTGTTGCCTGCGACGCATACCTTCATCATGCGTGATGAAACCGTGATCGCGCAGGTGATTTATTTTCTGCAACATGGACGATTTCAACCATGAGTCATTCCCCGTTTTTATTACAGACGCCTCGTTTTTCTCTGACTGATTTCCGGCCATCCGATACAGATGATTACGTGGCCATGGCGACAGATGCAAAATACCAGCGTTTCTACAGTGAAGCCGACTGCGAGGAAGAAAAAATGCGCGCTTTGGTCGCTTTGTTTATCCAACAGGCGACAGAGCGGCCACGGCAAGCGTATCAGCTCGCGATTCGCTGGCCAGCCACTGAGGGAGAAAGCGAGCAGTTCGCAGGAACAGCGGGCCTGAGAATTGTGCGTCCCGGAGAAGCTTCGGTGGGGTGTGGTCTTGCCCGGGCTTTCCATGGACAGGCGATTGCAGATGAAGCCATGTCAGCACTGATCGATTACGGTTTTGGCACGCTGGGCTTGAACCGTATTTATGCTGAAACACTGGCGGATAACCGGGCAGCAATCGCACTGTGTCGTCGGCTGGGCCTTGACGTCTCGGAAAGGATTGCTGAGCACTATCACTTCAAGGGGCGTCCATGGGACGCTGTGATTTTGTCTGTGCAGCGTGAGCGATGGCTGAATCGCGCACAGATTCGAAAGTGAGGTCAGCATGAAATCTTTGATGAAAATGGTTGTCGTTTTGCTGTTGATGGCTGCCAGCTTCTGGGCTGGCATGCAGGTTGAGCGCCTCCGCTATGAAGATGTTTGTCTTGATATGGGCGGCGGCAAGAATCCCGGTGATTATCCGATTTGTGTGATCCAATCACCGTAATGCTGGAATACGTTTCTGAAATTGTTGTTTGAAAATGGAGAGGTGAACATGGAAGTGATTGAAATTCATCAACCTGAGCTGATTCACGGGCAACTGACGGAACTGCTCCAAAATTGTGTTTCAGATGGCGCATCAATTGGGTTTCTTCCGCCTCTCAGCACGGAGGAGGCCAGTGCCTACTGGCTGGGGGTTGCTGCAGAGCTGGGTGAAAACCGGAAGCTTTGGGTGGCAAAACAGGGGCGCCAGATCATTGGGACCGTGCAGCTATCGCTGTGCGGGAAACGTAATGGATCCCACCGGGCTGAAGTGGAAAAGCTGATGGTACACACACAAGCCCGGGGGCAAGGTGCTGGCCGTGCATTGATGGGGGCCGCAGAGGCACAATGCGCAGCATTGAATCGAACCTTACTGGTGCTGGATACCCGTGAAGGCGATGTTGCTTCAGAATTGTATAAAAAATTAGATTATGTTGAAGCGGGCAGAATTCCTGAATTTGCCAGAAGCGCTTCCGGCACTCTGGCTGCCACGATTTATTTCTACAAGCAGATTGAAGCATCCTGAGTCTTGCAGCAACCGAAAGCAGATGATGCTAGTGCATGGTCGGATCTGGCTGTCGGTGACGAACGATGTGGGCAAGTATCCTCTGTATTTATACTTATAGTGATAAATGTTGATTTTACATTTATTTTCAGGATATTAGCGATATTTTTTCATCCTGATGAGACCCGAGAGACTCGAAATTTCACAATTAACCCGTCTGAAAAGGTTCTTCTTGAGGCTTCATTGGTATATTTTGGGGGCAGGTAAAGCAACATGGATTAGGAATGGTCGCAATGCTCGTGCCAGAGAAGCCCAGAGACGAAGTGGAACGTCTCCAAAGTCTTCATGCCCTGACATTATTAGATACGGATCGGGAAGAACGGTTTGACCGGGTGACACGGTTAGCCCGGCGGATGTTTCAGGTCTCCATGTCGACAGTATCGCTGATCGATGAAAACAGACAGTGGTTCAAATCCTGTATCGGCGATGATGTGACCGAAACTCCGAGAGATATTTCTTTCTGCGGGCACACTATTTTGGGAAATGCTCCCTTTATTATTCCGGATGCGGCGCAAGATGCCCGCTTCAAGGATAATCCCTTGGTGACGGGGCCGCCGTACATTCGCTTTTATGCAGGTGTGCCACTCTTGTATGACAGTCGGTACAAACTGGGTTCGTTATGCATCATCGATCAGCAGCCTCACACATTAGATGAAGAACAGATCAGAGATCTGGTTGATCTGGCAAAAATGGCTGAAAAAGAATTAGGTGCGCTTTATGACGCAACCATTGATGAATTGACTCAGATTTCGAACCGGCGTGGTTTTGTTAAACTGGCCACAAAGAGTTTGCAGCACTGTCAGCAGCGGGGCACGCCTTTCTCACTGGCTTTCTTCGATCTGAATAAATTCAAAGCGATCAATGATCAGCTCGGACATCAGGTTGGCGATCAGGCACTGAAAGATTTTGCGATGTTACTCAGCCAGAGTTTTCGGTATTCAGACTTATTTGCCCGGGTTGGGGGAGATGAGTTTGTCGTGCTATATACGGGCATGGATGAGATGGAAACCCGACGGGCGATTCGCCGCTTTGAGCAGAATGTCAGTGAGTTTAACCGCGGTCAGCACCGACCTTATCAGCTTTTATTCAGTTCCGGTCTGTATACCGTACCAGCTGGCCAGAAGATGGATCTGGAAGAGATTCTTGCGAAGGCAGATTCCAGAATGTATCTCAATAAGATGGCACCCTGAATGAAAAACAGCCCCTTTTTTACCGGGGCTGTTTTCAGTTTTACTTTTTCAGTTTCTTGGGTGCAGTGTTTTTATCCCGAATCGCGCGCTGTAACCGCATGCGGCGTTCCGCTGCGGATTGGTCCGGGTTATTGGTCCGGCTCTTCCGGTCCCGATACGCAGCTTTGGTATTCAGTTTTTCAATCAACGCATCCCGTTTTGCAGGTTCATAACCTTCCAGCAGTACCCGGCGAATCCGTTGTTTGATGATCTTTTCAACCTGCAACAGCGTCAGTTCTTCTTCGCTGCTGACAAAAGAAACCGCATGGCCTTGCTTGCCTGCACGTCCTGTCCGGCCAATCCGGTGCACATAGTCTTCTGCCAGAAACGGCATGTCGTAATTCACCACGTGTGGCAGCCCCTGAATATCCAGTCCACGGGCGGCGACTTCTGTTGCGACCATCACGCGGGCTTTGCCGGAGGTGAACTCTTCCAGTGCACGACGGCGTGCACTTTGTGCTTTATCGCCATGACACAGCACAGCTTTAATGCCGTCCAGTTTCAGCTCTTTCACCAGCTCGTTGGCGGTTTCTTTGTAATTGACGAAGACCAGCACCTGCTGCCAGTTCTTTTTGCCAATCAGTTCCGATAACAACTCACGCTTGCGATTTTCGTCAACCGGATAAACCACATGGGCAACGGTTTCAGCCGTCGAGTTTTCTGGCGTGACTGAAATGCGTTTCGGCTTGTTCAGAATTTCTCCGGCCAGCTTATTCATCAGGCTGGAAAACGTCGCCGAAAACAGCATGGTTTGCGGATGACCTTCAATCCCGTTCATGATGACGCGGATATCGCCGATAAAGCCCATATCCAGCATCCGGTCGGCTTCATCGAAGACCAGAAATTCAAGATTGCTTAAAGACAGGTTGCCCAGCTCAATATGCTCAAGCAGCCGGCCTGGTGTCGCAATCAGGATATCGACACCGGATTCCAACTGCTTTTCCTGACTGGACATCTTCTTGCCGCCAAAAACAGCCGTTACTTTCAAATCCAGATACTGGCTATAATCGGAAATATTCCGGGCAATCTGCTCGGCCAGTTCGCGGGTTGGTGCCAGAATCAGCGCACGGGTACTGAATCCTTTACGCGGTTTGGGTTCATCCACCATGCGCTGGATAATTGGCAGAGAAAATGCGGCTGTTTTTCCTGTCCCTGTCTGGGCGTTCGCCAGAATATCTTCGCCGCGGCGGGCAGCAGGCATCGCTTTCTGCTGAATCGGGGTCATTTTTTCATAACCACACTCATCCAGAGCGCGAACAATTTCCGGTGCAAAATTTTGTGAAGCAAAAGACATCTCAGATTCCTAAAGACGGTATACCGAACGAAACAAACGATCAGACAGAGGATTCCGTTTGGTATGACTGACCAAACCCGGCATTATAGAGCATTAATCGTGATCTGTGGCACTAGATTTGTTGATTGGCTGAAAAATTAAACGTGGATTCTGAGAAATGGCCGGGGTTTCCCCGGCCACTTTAGCTGATTTCCTGCAAAAGCAGCGGGGGATTGTCGGTAATAATAATATCAACCCCCCATTGATAAAACTGCGGGACCAGTTTGGGCTGATTCATGGTCCAGATATGCAGGTCCAGGCCTGCTTGTTTGATTTGGCTGGCCAGTGACGCGGTCAGCAAACGATGATCCAAATGCAGGCTGAACAGCGCCATGGATTGGGCCAGTCCGAATAAATCGTTGGGGAGTTTGTCGCAAATCAGACCACGACGAATCTGTGGCATGTACAGCTGGCAATAACCGACGGCGGCTTCTGAAAAGCTCGATAAAATGAGGGCCTCGGGAGAAATCCCATTGTGAGCAATGGTCTCAGCGACTTCGCGCACTAAGCGTTCCGCTTCTGCTTCGTCGTGAACTTTAATTTCGAGATTGAGGTTCAGGCCGTACAACTGGCACGCATTGAGGGCTTCGTCGAGTGTCAGTATACGTTCGTTCGCAAACTGTGTATCAAACCAGCTCCCGGCATCCAGCGCTTTTAACTGAGCCAGGTTTAACTCGCGGACTTTCCCGCGACCATTCGTACACCGGTTCACCTTTTCATCATGAAACATGACCGGGATGAAATCGGCGCAAAGCTGGGTGTCCATTTCAACCCATTTCAGGTGATGTCGTGCTGCTTCCTGTAAGCCAGCCAGGGTATTTTCAGGTGCCAGCGCAGCGGCACCACGATGTCCGGAAATCATATCAGTATTTACCGTTACTCACTGAAGAGACAAATGATTCTTGTTGCTGAGTATGAGCCAAAAATATAACAATTCAATGACGGCCTTGCGATGATTTTTCACCCATCAACGCTCGTTTGTTGCTGCACCCATATAACTGCCGAGTTTCACAAAATACTGACGATGGCACTGGCTACACTGATACTTATGACAATGCTTGCGAAAAATTTTATCGATGAAGGACCGGCGAATTCGTTGCGGTACACTTTTACTCTGGCAGTGCGGACACATAAGAACTCCCAAACGCTAGAAATGAAAATGCATTCTATGCCACCAGTTGATAACTTCTGTGATGCGTGTCGCAAAGTATTGTTGCATATAAAGCAGGGTGATATTTGAATTGATGCATTTGTCTACTTCTTATGCAACATCAAGCATTTGCCTGCTTTAACCGGAAGAACCATGAAAGCTTTACCGGATGTGTGTTACCATCCTCCCACTTTTTTCTGTGAAGGCCTCCGCAAGTCCGGATGACAGACAAGCGGATCATTCCGGGCCGACACAATAATGATGAATCGATGAGGAAAATCAGTATGAAGCTGACTGTGCTTGATCAGGCATTGTTTGACCACTTGTATCGTGACATTCGAGAGTTTCGTACGACGTTTGATCTGGACATAGAAAATCCGTCGTCGCTGAATGATCAAATGGATCAGCTCCATACCTCGCTGGCTGTGGAAGAGATGACAGAATTAGCAGAAGCTGACTCTCTGGTTGAGCAGGCAGATGCCATTGTTGACTCAGTTTATGTGCTGATGGGCCGGTTGGTTCATCTGGGCGACAGCAAAGTTGAGGATAATCTGGGCATCAGCTACCTGATTGATCTGCTGCTGCAGATTGCCCAGCGACTGAATATTGATTTTGTACCCTGCTGGGACGAAGTGCATGCCAGCAATATGAGTAAAGTGTGCAGAAACGAACAGGAATTTGCAGAAACGCAGGCTTTTTATGCCAAGCAGGGTGTAGCAATCACGGGGAGTCAGAAAGGAGATTACATCATCGCCAAGTGCGGCCAGGATGTAACCCTGGAAGATAAAGTGATTCGTCAGGGCAAGGTGTTGAAATCCGTCTATTATCGCCCGGCTGATTTGGTGAAACTTGTCACGAATTCCTAACCGGATGACACCCGTTTTGATCCCTGCCTCATGGGCAGGGATTACCTCCGAAACTTCTGCAAGACAGGCTTCGCACTGTCTACATCACGCTTTACACTGTCTTCTATTTATCTGACGAAATTGATTTATGTTCCGAAGAATTGCAGCTGATTCACAGCATGCAGACTCACTGCCCAGACAGCTTTTTTCCATGACCTGGCCAATGATGTTTGGCGTACTTTCACTGATGAGCTTTCAGCTGATTGATAGTGCGTTTATTGGTCAGCTTGGTGTGCTGCCACTCGCGGCGCAGGGTTTTACGCTGCCCATGCAGATGATCATCATTGGGGTTCAGGTTGGTTTAGGGATCGCGACAACCGCCGTGATCTCCCGAGTGCTTGGCAGTGGTGATGAAAACCGTGCCCGTCAGTTAGGCGGGCTCGTCGTTCTGACCGGGGCGCTGATTGTCGCTCTGATTGGGCTGGTGATCTGGTGGTTACGGGAACCGATTCTGACGCTGCTCAGTGCGCCGGATGATGTCCGCCCGCTGATCGATGCTTACTGGCCGTCATGGCTGGTCAGTGCCTGGGTGGGTGCCATGGTTTATTTCGCTTATAGCCTCTGTCGCGCCCACGGAAACACATTCCTGCCGGGGATCATGATGGTTGTGACCAGCGTATTAAATATGATCTTGGATCCGCTGTTCATTTTTACCCTGGATATGGGACTGGTTGGCGCCGCGGTCGCGACCATTGTTGCCTTTGTCATTGGGATGCTGATTATGTTCCCGGCGGTTGTGAAACGCCGCTGGATGTCTCTGAACTGGCAAGGTTTGCATGTGGTCGCTTCGGTCAAAGAATTGCTCAATATCATGGCTCCCGCAATGATGAGTCAACTCATGCCGCCATTGGCGTCGATGCTCGCCACTAAGCTGGTTGCGGGGTTTGGTGCTGCGGCAGTTGCTGCCTGGGCATTGGGCTCCCGGCTGGAGTTTTTCTCGATTGTTGTGGTTCTGGCACTGACCATGTCGTTGCCACCCATGGTGGGTCGTGCTTTCGGCAAAAGAGATATGGAGACCATCTCATCGCTGATTCGGATTGCCGTAAAATTTGTCATGGCCTGGCAATTTGCCATTGCGGCACTACTGCTGGTTTTATCCTTATGGCTCCCTGCGTTGCTGAGCAGTGATCCTTCTGTCCGGAATATCCTGATGCTTCACCTGCGTTGGGTGCCGGTGAGTTTAGGGCCGCTTGGAATTTGTATGATCATGGTTTCTGTCAGTAACGCGCTGGGAATGCCAATGCGTGCGCTGGTGATTTCCTGTCTGCGTCTTTTCGCCTGTTTTCTGCCGCTGATCTGGCTGGGCGCCTATTGGGGCGGGATTCAGGGCCTGTTTATTGGTGCGATGTTTGGTAATCTTGCCGCCGGTTTTGTGGCTTGGGTGTGCTTTCAGCAGGGGATGCAGAAAGTCGTTGCCAGGTACGCACCGCAAGTCATGGCAGAGTCCAACGGATAATCTGTCCAGCGTTCCAACGAATGAACAGAAAAATGAAGACTGGAGTATCAATGAGCAGTATCTATCCGGCCAGCAAAGCACAATTTGAAGGGATCAGTTATCTGGATATCGGGCAGGGGCCAGCATTGGTTCTTGGTCATCCTCTGATGTGGGACAGTGCAATGTGGCGTCATCAACTGGCCGAACTCAGCCAGCATTTTCGCTGTATCGTCCCGGATTTCTGGGGACACGGTGAGTCTGAGCCGGCACCGGGGGCAACTGCGACGCTTGCAGATTATGCGGCGTCGGTACTGGCTTTGCTTGATCACCTTAAAATACAGCAGTTTGGCTTGATCGGTCATGGTCTGGGAAGCAGTTGGGCGATTGAATGTTGCGTTCAGGCTCCGGGCCGGGTGAAGGCACTGGTACTCATGAACAGCTTTGCGGGTCTGGAACCCGAAGTTGTCAATCTGAAGTATCAGGCGATGTTACGTGATGCGGATGAATCTCAGGCGTTTTGTCCGGCGTCAGTGGCGGCATTGACGGCCCTTCAGTTTGGTCAGCACACGCTGGCAAATTCACCTGAGCTGATTGAAGATTTTCGACAGCGAATTGGGACGATTCAGGGCGAATCAGCGCAAGCGCTGGCACAGGCCGGAAGAATGTGGTTTGGTCGCCGGGACAGTTTCGAGGATGCAGAAAAACTGGCTTTGCCTTGTTTGCTGATTGCCGGTGCCGAGGACAAGCTTCGTTCTGTGCTCGAATCTTATCTGATGCTGGATGGGATAACCGGCAGTCAGCTCCACCTGATTGAAGGTGCAGGGCATCTGTGCCCGCTGGAAAAACCAGAACCGGTTACAGAACATCTGTTGAACTTTTGTCTGCGCGTCATGGACTGACGGCAATCATTACAAGGAAACAATATGCTAGGGACAGTCATCCGGCTCTTTCCGCTCTGGGCCATTTTGTTATCGCTCTTCGCGTACCAGCAACCCGCGCTTTTCATTGACATGAAATCAGCGATCGTGCCATTGCTGACCGTTGTCATGTTGACGATGGGGTTAACTCTGAAACCTCAGGATTTCCTGGATGTGGTGAAAAACCGGCGTGCGGTCAGTATTGGCATTCTGCTTCAATTCACCGTGATGCCGATGGTCGCGATAGTGATCAGCCTTGCGCTGGGTTTTAATCCGGAACAAACCGTGGGAATGGTGCTGGTGGGCAGTGTTGCCGGGGGAACGGCATCGAATGTCATCTGTTATCTGGCGAAAGGTGATGTAGCTTTATCCATTTCGATGACAGCCATTTCGACGTTACTCGGGGTCTTTCTGACCCCAGTGCTGACCGGAGCTCTGGCGGGGCTGAGTGTAGAAGTTCCCATGGCGGCAATGCTGATGAGTCTGATTAAAATTGTCCTGCTGCCAGTGATTGGCGGGGTACTGATTAATTCATTCCTATCAGGCCTGACACAAAGACTGCTTCCCGTGTTGCCATTTATTTCCGTGAGTGCGATTGTTGTGATTATTGCGATCGTGGTGGCTTTGAATGCTGCAAGTCTGGCGGTGATTGGTCCGGCCATCGCGCTGGCTGTGATTCTGCATAATGGTTTGGGATTGGCTGCGGGCTATTATGCCTGTCGCTTGCTGGGAATGCCTGAAATTGTCTGCCGTACCATTGCAATCGAAGTCGGGTTACAGAACTCAGGATTAGCAACGGCGCTGGCCATGAAGTTTTTTACCCCGGTGGCAGCGATTCCGGGGACGCTCTTTTCGATCTGGCATAATATTTCCGGGTCGCTCCTGGCTGCATATTGGTCGAAAACGCCTCAGGAGAAGTGCCAGACAAAACCGTCTGCAGATTTCTCAAAAGGGTGATGTCCCACAGTTTTGTGGATGACCCGCTCTGAACAGATGGGTCCGATTGGAAACGGCCAGCCTCTTGCTGGCCGTTTTTATGAGACAGATTGAATTGATTCTAGTGACGTTGTCACTATTTGAGTAAGGAAGGTAATTTTGCTACCCACGCATCAGGCCCTCATGGTTCAGGGAACCACTTCAGACGCAGGCAAAAGTGTGCTGGTCGCCGGCTTGTGCCGTGTTCTGGCCCGGAAAGGAATATCGGTCGCACCGTTTAAGCCGCAAAACATGGCCTTGAACAGTGCTGTGACCCAAGACGGGGGAGAGATTGGCCGGGCACAGGCTGTCCAGGCGTTCGCCTGTGGTATCGAGCCGACGGTAGATATGAATCCGGTGCTGCTGAAGCCCAATACGGATACCGGGGCGCAGGTAATTGTGCAGGGGAAGGCTGTACAAGATATGGATGCAATTGGCTATCAGGGTTACAAACGCTTTGTTTTGCCACCCATTCTGGAATCTTTCAGCCGCTTACAGCGGCAGTTCGGCACGGTGCTGATTGAGGGGGCGGGCAGTCCGGCTGAAATTAATCTGCGTGAAAATGATGTTGCCAATATGGGCTTCGCAGAACCTGCTGACGTACCCGTCATCATCGTGGCTGATATCGATCGGGGCGGCGTCTTTGCACATCTGTATGGCACACTGGCCTTGTTGTCGGAATCGGAGCAGGCCCGCGTACAGGGCTTTGTGATCAACCGGTTCCGGGGCGACTTATCTCTGTTGCAATCAGGTCTGGACTGGCTGGAAGCAAAAACCGGGAAGCCTGTGCTGGGTGTGTTGCCTTATCTCCATGGTTTGATGCTGGAAGCAGAAGATGCCATCACCGATGCACAGGTCGACAAAGCGGACAATCCGCTTCAGGTGGTGGTCCCGGTACTCACCCGTATCAGTAACCATACCGACTTTGATGTGCTGAGAATGCACCCGCAAGTGAATGTCCACTTCATTGGAAAAGGACAGCCGTTACCACCGGCCGATCTGATTGTGTTGCCTGGCTCTAAAAGTGTGCGCAGCGATCTGGCTTATCTGCGCGAGCAGGGCTGGGACAAACAAATTGAACGGCATTTGCGGCTGGGCGGAAAAGTTGTCGGCATTTGTGGCGGATACCAGATGCTCGGAGACATGATTTCAGACCCGACTGGTCTGGAAGGTGATGCCGGAGAAAGTCAGGGGTTGGGTTATTTGCCGGTTCAGACGGTTCTGGCGCCGGAGAAGCAACTCAAACGCTCTCATGGGCTTTTGACTTTAACCGGCGAGGCCGCAGTGCCGGTCCGTGGTTATGAGATTCATGCGGGGGTGACGTCTGGTGTCGATGGGGTAACATCGCCTGTGACACTTGAAACGCCGGAAGGGCCGGTTGCTGATGGTGCCATCGGATTGTCGGGGCAGGTCTTTGGGACTTATTTGCACGGTGTTTTCGATGAACCGGCTGCATGTGATGCCATTTTGCGCTGGGCTGGACTGACGGCCTGCCAGACGCCGGATATGGAAAAACTCAAAGTAGCGCACCTTGAACGGCTGGCGGATGCGATAGAAACCCATCTGGATCTGGCTGCCCTCTGGCCGGAATGGGCCTCTTATTTTCAGCGTTCATGAATGAATGGATTGTGTGTTTAACTGCATACTTGAAGGCGAACAGTATTTTGTGAGTCAAATCAGTGCTTATTTGATTTAATCTGTCGTCATTTTGTGTTTTGCATCCAAATTTACTGATGCAGCGTGCTGAAAGTGAGTCACGCTGCCTGTAATTCAATTTCAATTAGCGTTTGCACATGCTGGTTGAAGGCGATAAGTTAATTGGCTGTTGGAGTAGATGATCGGCCTGATACTGACCATACCAGGCCATGACATGTTAATTGGAAGCAAGCAGTATGCATAAAACAGACGACGTAAGAATTAAAGAAATTAAAGAATTGTTACCGCCAGTGGCCGTGCTGGAAAAATACCCGGCAACCGAAAATGCGTCGGAAACCGTTTTTCAGGCCCGTGATGCCATCCATCATATTCTGAACGATGAAGATGATCGCCTGCTGGTGGTTGTGGGTCCCTGTTCAATTCATGACCCAAACGCTGCACTGGAATACGGTGCGAAGCTGAAAACTCTGCGGGATGAACTGAAAGGTCAGCTCGAAATTGTCATGCGGGTTTATTTCGAAAAGCCACGCACCACGGTCGGCTGGAAAGGGCTGATCAATGACCCCTATATGGATGACAGTTTCCAGCTCAATGATGGTTTGCGTTTAGGCCGTAAACTCTTGCTTGACCTGACCGATATGGGCATGCCGACTGCGGGTGAATTTCTCGATATGATCACCCCGCAATACATGGGGGATTTGATCAGCTGGGGTGCGATTGGCGCGCGAACCACTGAATCTCAGGTGCATCGTGAACTGGCCTCCGGTTTATCTTGTCCGGTTGGCTTTAAGAACGGGACAGATGGCAACATTAAAATTGCGACGGATGCCATTGGTTCATCCAGTGCGCCGCACCATTTCCTGTCAGTGACTAAGTTTGGTCATTCTGCGATTGTTTCTACGGCGGGTAATGAAGACTGCCATATTATTCTGCGCGGCGGTAAAGAGCCAAACTACAGTGCCGACCATGTCAATGCAGTCGTTGAGCAACTGGCCAAGGCCGGTCAGCGTCAGAAAGTGATGATTGATTTCAGCCATGCCAACAGTCTGAAGCAATTCAAACGTCAGATGAATGTCGCGGACGATGTGGGTGAGCAAATTGCGCAGGGCAATCAGGCGATTTTTGGTGTGATGATCGAAAGTCATCTGGTTGAAGGACGTCAGGATATCGTGGATGGCAAGGTTGCCACCTATGGCCAGAGTATTACGGACGCCTGTATCGGCTGGGACGATACCGAAACCGTGCTTCGCCAATTAGCCGAAAAAGTTGAACAACGTCGTCAGCGCTCCTGATGCATGTTGTCTGAGGCATGAAAAAGCGAGGAGACTGACCATCTCCTCGCTTTTTCTTTTCTGGCAATTACCTTCTGGAAGGCGGGTATTGGGCAAACATTTCGCCCACTTGCTCCTGAATAAAACTTTCTCTGGCGGCAGGCGTCATATTTTCAGTCAGTTGACGACGGGAAACTGAACGCCAGATAACTTTATTCGTTTTGTTATCAATCAGCTCAACGATGAGTTTGCCGTAAGTATATTCCCGGAACCGGACCGGCGTAGAATAAGCGATACTGCTGTATCTGTAGCCCACACCAAAACCAACGGAAGTGCCATAGGAATCGAAATCGGTCATCTCCCGGATGTACGGATTCACGGTCAGATCGGCTTGCTGGTCTGATGGTTGAAGCCCTTTAAAGCGAAGCTCGCGCTTGATGGTTTCTTCCAGGCGGTCTTTGTCCAGGCTGACGATGGATGATTCGGCTTTCTCCGCAAACTGATAAGTCTGGTACTGGCTGAAATCCACGCCAGCATTGTAGTCTGTTGCAACTTTGGCACTGCATCCGCTTAACAGAAGCAGGGCACAGGGAATCATGATCTTCAACAACCGCATACCATTCATCCTCAATCTCTGAATATAACTGTCTGTATTGAGTATAGCGTTTTCGGCTCTTGTATCATCTAGACTCAAACTGAACTGCCTGTATCCGGGTGAATCAGCAAGCTGTGACAGGAGTGAGTGATGAGAAGGAATCTGGCCTGTTTCATAGGATTCAGCTTCATTGCATCGGGTTCGTTTCTGATTGCTGATGAGCAGCTGCCAGCCAGTGACGTTTCTGATCCTATCAGCCTGGTGGTGGATCTCATCCATCGCACTCAGGCTGATATTTCAGTAGCAACCAGACGATCCGATGTATCGAATGGAGCATTGTTCCATCCAATGGCCGGGTATGCTGAGTTTGAACAAATCTGGTGTTTGTCGGCAAAATATTCTGTGCAGGCGCTTTCAGCTCGGGTTCAAGGATTTTGCGAGGCACAGCAAGGGGAGATGCGCGGCGAATGGTGCAGTCACCGCACGGACCAACAGCCGCTGTTCAGTGTGACATTCGAGTGGATTGGCAGCCAATGTGCGCAACAGGGGACGATGGCTGGCGTTCATGTATTTCAGCCCATCTCTCCTGCCAATCCGGAAGGCTGGCTGCAATTTGCCGTCATGATGGGGTTTCTTCCGTACCAGCCCTGACGCTGATGTTGTCTGTCGGTGAATCACATCTGTGGTGTCGGGCAGGTTTTCATGTCATGGTTGCTGCTTTTTATACGGCGAACGGTAAACTGGCCTGACCAGATACTTTACAAGGATGTTTTATGACCCACTGGCAACGTTTGAAAGTGACGGAAAATGACGGAATCGTCACGGTCTCCCTCAACCGCCCTGAAAAACTGAACGCACTTGATGTGCTGATGTTTCAGGAGCTGGATAAAGTCAGCCGTGCTTTACGACAGCGAAAAGATATCCGCGCCGTGATCCTGACCGGTGAAGGCGGCAATTTCAGCAGCGGGCTGGATGTGCAGAGCGTGGCAACATCGCCTGCGAAGGTATTGGGAATTCTGAAAAAGTGGTTGCCGGGAAATGCTAATCTGGCTCAGCGTGTTTCCAGAAACTGGCGCAAGATTCCTGTCCCTGTGATTGCAGTGATTGAAGGTCGCTGTTTGGGCGGTGGCATGCAGATTGTACTGGGCGCTGATTTTCGGCTGGTCACACCGGATGCTGAACTATCGATTATGGAAGTACGCTGGGGTCTGGTACCGGATATGGCGGGTTTACTGTCGTTGCGGGAACTGGTGGCAAAAGATGTTGCGATGAAGCTGACCATGACCGGAGAAATTTTCACCGGAACTCAGGCGAAACACATGGGTTTAGTCACTGAAATCCATGAGGCTCCCTTGGCTGCGGCCGAGGCATTTGCACGTCAGATCACCCAAGCATCGCCAGATGCCATTGCTGCCATCAAATCGACCACCAATCAATGCTGGACCCGGAGTGAGCGTTATCTGCTCGCCAGAGAAACCCTGAGCCAGATCCGTTTAATTCTGGGGAAAAACTTTCGGATTGCCAGCCACAGGCAACGGAAAAAAAGTGATAAGGCGTACCAAAATCGTCAATCTTTCTGGTGATTTCATTCGTTTTTCTGAATTGTTGTCCCATGCATCTGACATCGACTTAAGGATATACTCTCTATACTGAAGACGAGGAGGAAGCCTGTTGGATCAAAGTGATAAAGATGCATTCCCGTTTATTGGGACTGTGATTGTTCTGTGTTTCGTGATTCACGTTGTGAATATGCTGCTGGGCGGTATGCTGATGGATTACGGTTTGTTACCCCGGCATGTGACGCATTCGATCGGTCTGGTGGCTTATCCGTTTATTCACGGGTCCTGGGGGCATTTGTTCAGTAACATGCTGTCATTTGCTGTGCTGGGTTATCTGGTGTCCCGCTCTGGGATGTCCCGGCTCATGGCTGTTTTTCTGATCAGCTGGGCGATTAGCGGTGCAGGGGTCTGGCTCTTTGGCCGGATGCATTATCATATTGGTCTGAGCGGTATTATTTACGGGCTCTGGGCTTATCTGCTTGTGTATGCCTTGTTGCGACGCAGTATCAAATCCATCGTCATTGCAGTGCTCGTGATGATTTTCTATGGCTCTATGCTGGCTGGAATTATTCCGGCACACAGCTGGATCAGTTATGAGAGTCACTTATTCGGGGTACTGGGCGGCGCGTTTGCCGGATATATCTTTGCCCGGCGAGATAAATCCCGGTCGCTGGCCAATGTTGAACAATAAGGGGAACAGACATGCTGATTACATTTCACAGTAAAGCCAGTGCGAACATCACGATGTTTGGTGAGGTTGCACAACAACTGATTCATATGATGGGATATTGCGAAAATATCCCTGGGATCATCGACGTGGATGATGTCCCTCAAGCGCTGGACAATTTGCAGAAAGCACTTGCCGTCACCCAGCAACAGGAAGCGAGTCAGGAAGCATCTTCTGAGGACACTTCAGATCCTTGGGAAGACGAAGAACCAAGGATCAGCATGCTGACCCGTGCCCGACCTTTGCTTGAAATGCTGGAAGCTGCCATCGCAGAAGAGTGCACTGTGATGTGGGAATCTGACAGCTAAGGCTGCTGTGTTTGCTTCATTCGACTAAATGAAGCGGTGCGAACGGATCATCGTCCGGATCATTACGCCAGAGATACTCTGTATCAATGGCCACTTTCCGGGCGGTTTCTTCGCCCATCAGAAAACAGATCAACCCCAGTGTCATATCCAGCCCGGCAGCCGTGCCGGACGCAGTAAAACGATGATCATCCTCAACCCAGCGGGCCACGGGTTGCCACTGAACTTTGTCGTTCAGTTCACTTACCCAATGATAATGCTGCTTATTGGTTGTGGCCGATTTCCCATTCAGTATCTCAGTCTGTGCCAGCAGTGCCGCCCCGGTACACACCGAACAGCAAATTCTGGCTTTACGCGTTTGATGGCAGAGCCAGGTCGTCAGGGCTGAGTTTTCTAATGCTGCCTGAACCCCTTCACCGCCCGGAACCAGCAGGACATCGCAAAAAACATCATCTTCAAAGCTGGCATCCGCAATCAGTTTTACCCCTTGCTGGCTGGTGACCGGTGTTCCCTGTGCCGAAATCAGGCTGAGACTGACTTCATCGTCCAGCGCTGCGAGCAGTGTGGCCGGTCCACTGATATCCAGCAGGTTAAAATCAGGGTACAGCAGCATCAGGACATGGAGTCCGCTGCGTTTGTCCGGGGCTAAAGCTTCTGTCATTTCTGCTCACTATGTTGGGCTGACTTTAGGTAAAGCATAGTTCCTTCAGGCCAGAGGAAAAAATCAGCTCAGCCCGAAGTCGGCGCAATATTCAAAAGTTAATCCGGAATCAAGCGCAAGAGTTGTGAGGGTTGCTCAAAGAGGTAAGCTGGTTGCTCGTTATCCAATTCTTCGTAGGAGCCGTAACCCCAGAGTACTCCGGCAGCTTGCAGGCCGTTTTTGTGAGCTGCGGTTAAATCGACAGCACGGTCGCCGATCATGATGGCATGCTGGCTGATGGTGAACTGTTTTTTCAGCGTTTCGAGTTGCTGCCACTTTTCAATGCCAATATCGCCGCCACTGACAAATTCAAACATGGCTTCCAAACCGAATAACCCCAGAATTTGCCGGGCAAAGTCGACTGGCTTGGAGGTACAGATGCCCATTCGGACTTGTCGCGAATGCAGCTCTGCCAGCGTGTCTTTGATACCCGCGTAAAGGGTGTTTTCTGAGTAACCCACCTCGGCATACCGTTCCCGGTATTTTTTGACGAGACTGGCGATGAAAGCTGGATCCTGATTTTGAGTCAGTGCAATGAATGTCTGATCCAGAGGAGGACCAATATGCGCAGCAATCTCGGTTTCTGCAAGTTCAGGCAGGCGATGATGGGATAAGGCAAAGTTAAAAGAACGAACGATGCCTTCCCTGGGATCGCTGATCGTGCCGTCCAGATCGAAAATGAGTAAATCATGCTTCATGATGAGGCCCCTGTGGCGTTGCGGAGATGAAATTCTGCGTCGTCCTGACGCAGAATAAAATGCATGTCATTGTATATCAATAAACAGTGCTGGTCATCGATTCCCAGATTGCGGTACAGTGACGGCTTCTTTGATCCATAAGGAAATTCTCATGCCGATTTTAGAATCTGTTGAGGTCAACCCGAAAGTAAAACCAACAGCAACCGTGATCTGGCTGCATGGGTTGGGCTCGAACGGACACGATTTTGAAGCCATACTGCCTGAGTTAAATTTACCTGCAAATGCACCTGTTCGCTTTATATTTCCTCATGCGCCGTCCATGCCGGTGACCGTCAATGGTGGCATGGTGATGCCAGCCTGGTACGACATTCTGGAAATGGGAATTGGCAGAAAACTCGACAAAGCGCAGTTACTTGAATCGTCAGAGAAAATTGCAGGTTTGATTGACAGGGAGCGTGCCCGGGGGATAGCCAGTGATCGCATTGTACTGGCGGGATTCTCACAGGGTGGTGCCGTGGCTTATCAGACGGCGTTGACTTACCCGCATTCCTTAGCGGGGTTGCTCGCTTTATCGACCTATTTCCCAACGGCAAAGGGGATCAAAACTGCTGCTGCAAACCGACAGATTCCCATTGAAGTGATGCATGGTAGCTATGATCCTGTGGTTCTGCCCTCATTGGGTAAAGCTGCGGTCGAGGATTTAGAAGATCTGGGATATGCGCCGCAGTGGCGCGTTTATCCGATGGAACATCAGGTTTGCATGCAGCAGGTGAAAGAGATTGCTGCCTGGCTGAAACACATTCTGAAGCTTGGCTGATTGTTTCTCAGGCCCGGCAAATTACTTTGCCGGGTTATTTTCCCGCGACTTTTTCAGCGAGTAATCCCTGAAGCTTGTAAATATTGGTCTTGCCGCTGAACGCCATGCCTAACGGGTCATGCTGACCGGAAATCCAGATTTTTAATTCGGCATCTAAATCAAAATTCCCGGTTGATTCAACCAAAAACATGGTGATCGACTGATAGGGAACCGACCGGTATTCCACTTTTCGCCCGGTGACCCCTTGTTTGTCGATCAGAATCAGACGGCAGTTGGTCAGCACCAGCATATCCCGGATCAGCTTGTATGCGAGTTCAATCTGTTCATTTGCGCCAAGGATCGTCTGAAGCTCTTCCGTCGCTTCCGGAATATCCATTTCTCCGGCATTGCCGAGTAACTTATCAAGAATACCCATCCTGATTTCCTTTTTGATCAGTTGTTTAATTTGTCCAGATTAATACTGTGACACGGTTAAAACAATATGCTGATATTAGCGTATGGCTAAAAAATCAGTTTGACTGCATATCAAGTGTCTGTATATTCACACAGTGTTTAGTGGCATACATAAATTTGCTTGAGGTGCTCCCTTGGTTGATTTTTCGGTATCTCTAGGGACGATTCTGGGGCTCAGCGGGATTGCGATGCTGGCTTCTGTTGTTGCGGCTGTGCTGGGTTTTGGTGGGGGGATGTTGCTGATTGCATCCATGCCAGTCTTTCTGCCTGCTGCGGCAGTGATTCCTGTCCATGGTGTGACACAAATGGTCAGCAATGTCAGCCGGGCATTTTTCTCAAGGCGGGATATTGCCTGGCACCTGATGCCTGCTTTTGTCACTGGTGCGGTATTGGGCACGCTGCTGGTTGGCCTGACGGTTGTCCAAGTTGCGATGGCCTATTTACCTTTGTTTATCGGCAGCTATATTTTACTGAACGTCTGGCATCAAGGGTTTATGCAATGGGTCAGCCGGTTTGAGTCGATGCTGATGGCTGGGTTTGTGCTGTCTGGGCTGGGCTTGCTGGTGGGCGCGCCAGGTCCGGTGTTTCACCCGATGGTGATGAAAAAAGTCGATGGCAAGCATCAGCTGGTTGCGACAACAGCCCTGATGATGACGATTGTCCACGCTTTTAAATTGATGGTGTTTGGCGTCATTGGTTTTGCGTATCTCGATCAATGGCCATTGTTGCTGGCTTTAATCGTGTCTGCGATCGCGGGATCCTGGTTAGGCACGCATGTCCGCTATCGGACGCATGAGCAACTTTGGAAGACGGCCATGAAACTTCTGCTCAGTAGCCTGGCGGTGTCCATGATTCTGAATGCACTTCTGGGATAGATCGCCTGACAAAACGATGGAACTAATAGGGTAGACCCTGTGCACAATGGAGATGAATGATGCAAAAGGAACAACTCGCTTCATGTTGGCTGGCCTATGTTGAAGTGAAAGGGCCGTATGGCGATAATTATCAACCTGCGCTTGAGACGCTGTTTCTCTGGGCCGGTAAACACGGCCTTTCAGGCGGGCAATGTATTTTCGTGTATATGGACGATGTTGAAACTACACCGCCTCAGGATTGCAGAACACGGGTGGGACTGAGTGTGCCTGAAGGCACTCACGTTGAAGGAAGCATCGAAACGATGTTCTTGCCCGGTGGTGACTACGCGACCTTACGAAAAATGATAACGGACAGCAGTCAGTATCCACAGTATTGGCAACAACTGCAGCAGGAAATCGCCGAAACTGGAGATTATCAGTTTGATGTTGAGCGTCCTTGCTTCGAGTTGTATCACAGCGTGGATGAAGAAAATGATATCTGTGATACCAGCATTTGTATTGCTGTGAAGTGATACCCATTCGTCAGGCTCATTGGAACGGGCCTGACGATGTTGGATGAATGAAAGTGTCAGTCTGACTCAGACAGATCCATATATTCGATGATTTCAGCGAGTTGCCTGCTGCGCTCGGCGGTGAGGATTCCCATCCAGGCTTCTTTACTGATGTCCTGATTTAAGGATGCCAGTAAGCTTGCTGTTTGCTCGCGGTACTTTTTCCAGGCACGCTGAACACTTTCAACATCTTTTGCCGTGACTTCCAGATTAAAGTCTTCAATGGGTTCTAATTTGAGCCGTTGTGTCAAGTTGCTGTAGGTTTGTTGCAACATATAGTCGGCTTCATCGAGCATGGGTATTTCATCCGGCTGATGCCCGGCAATGGTATCAATGATCTGTGAGAGATACCGGTCGTTTTGAATGGAGACCGACTCGATCCGAAATGCAGCATGGCTGGAGCCGCTGTGCAGTTCTTCGTAGGTTGCTCTGTGTTCAAAAAAGTCATTGGCCATCTGAACAGCGTCTTTGACCGCTGCTTTTTGTTCCGAAGACAAATGCTGTATTGCAGCTGTTTGGCGTTGAATTCGGGCTGTTTGCTGTTCTCCGGCAAATCGATTGGTACAGAATGCAGCACCCACACCGCTCGTGATGTACTGACACAAATCAAATTCAAACGCGAGCTGATGCTGCCAGTGATTATAGATATCCATCACCGCATATTTTACTTCTGCGGGCGCGAACCCGCCCTGACAGGCGATTTGCAGGGTGAGTTGTGTTCTGTCTTGTTGCGGATAAGCCACGTTTCTTGAAACCTGTTCAGCGACTTCCCAGATTTGATACAGCGAATTATCTGCCAGAGCCGCTTGATAGGCTGTTTGATCAGACAGAGTTAGTCGCGTCGTCATCACGGGGCCAGCCTGCGAGCATCGTTGTGCTGTATTGGGGTCGGCGTAATGTTTTTCCGCGACGGGTTCAGCAGCAATCACAGGAAAAGCAACCAGGTAAGTAAGAACAGACAGAGCCGAAATCTGTGCTGAGGCAAATGGGCCGATGATGTTGAGTCCTGACATAGTGGAGAACTTGGTGGAACACAATGAATGCCGATAAGATCGCAGGTTGTTCGCTAAAGAACAAGGGGAGAACGTAAATTTTCAGGGGAAGAATGATGCAGATCAGTTGCATTCAGATCTGAATGAGTGAAAGGCAATTTACCGGGCCAGCTTTGAGTGAAAGCCGAATTATTTCAGTTACTGGCCCGGTTTTACAGATTAATTTGTCTTTTTCAGTAGTTGCTCAATGCTTTGCGTCAGCTGGCTGTCATCGGGTTTCGTGGTACTGGCAAAGACAGTCATCACTTTGCCTTCCCGGTCGACCAGATATTTATAAAAGTTCCATTTGGGCGTCACGCCGGAGTCTTCTGCTAATTGATGGAAGACTGGGTTGGCATCACTGCCGCGTACGGCACTGCGATTCACCATCGGAAAAGTCACGCCATAGTCCAGATAGCAGATCTTTGCCGTATTCTCTTCGCTGCCGCGGTCCTGGAAAAAATCATTCGACGGGAATCCAATCACAGCAAACCCTTGATCTTTATAGGTTTGATAGAGTGTTTCCAGACCTTTGTACTGTGGTGTAAAGCCGCACTGGCTGGCGGTGTTCACAAACAATAAGACTTTTCCTTTGAATTGCTCACAAAGGTTCATCTTGTCGGTGGAATTCAGTTTGCCAAATTCATGATCAAGCAAAGCAGGACATGTTTCCACTTTAGCCTGAGCTGGAATCCATGCGGCAAGTGCAGCCGTAATCAAAGTGATCTGAAGGAATGGCTTGATGAATGAATGCATCATGTCGAGCTTCCTGTAAAAAGTAGAGAAGAATCAGACAATTTACCTGTCTTCGGTTCGTTTCGCGAGTAATTCATCAGCTTGATTGTAGGTGCCTGATGTATTGATCGCCAAACCGCTGTCATTTTCACTGCATCAATCCCCTCTGGCTTTATGAAATGAGTATGAAATCACTCAAATTTTGAATTTATATTTTGTTTTTGTCTGATTTTTTGTTTTAAGCAGTGCTTATGTTCTAATTATTCGATAAGACAATTATTTACCTCCAGTTTTCAAACAAAACCATTTCGGGATCATGTTAGAGGGGCTGAGCCTGTATGGTTTGTTAATTTTTTGTCATAAAAATTTTATGATTTTGATCTATTTTCCGACGCACTAGGCAAGCAATATGCCTGATATCGCAAATACTTTGTGCTGCGTATGGAGACAAATTTGCGCATTTCTGACAAGTACTGGACGACAATAGAAGAATGAAGATGAAGAAATTTTCTACCTGCCTTTCGTGGGCTGCACTGTTTTGTGCGGGTACAGCACAAGCTGCAATGAATGATTATGCCGTAGTTCTGGTTCATGGTTTACAGCCGGACCAACTAAAATCCAGGCCGAATGCTGAACAGGTGACGCTTGAAGGCAAAGAGTACTGGCAGGATTTCTGGCTGGCTCATGCCGATGCCCGAATCGACTGGCCATCCCATGAAAGAATTACCGGAAAGATTTCCACCGATTATGTCTGGCCGGCATTGAAATCATTATCTGAACAGGGAACTTGTCAGCCTGGATGTGTTTTTGTCACACACTCAACCGGGGATCTGGTCACTCGCTACATCATTGAGAATCAGGCGAACTGGTTGAGTCAAGCTGGACTCGCGCCCTTAAATATTGTGGCAACCTTCGACTTTGCAGGCGCTGGTGGCGGTTCTGAACTGGCCGATGTCGCGGTCAACGTCGCGGAAGGCGGCGGCGTCTGGAATACCACCTTGCGCTATGCCGTCTCGCTGTGGCTGGGTGAGCTGCCGGACAGTCATAACACGGGTACGTTGAATGATTTGCGGGTCGCCAATGCCCGTCAGTTGGCCGCTTTACCGGACAGCCGGGTGCCACGGCTGCGCTTTGCGGGGGACAGCAGCGATTATTTGGGTGTGACATCCGGCTTCTTGCCCGGCCATGATGATGGTGTGGTTGCGAGCCATTCTTCCTGCGGCGCAAGCACGGCGGGAGACTTCAACAGTTGCTCGGTCAGCGTTGGTTATAACGGCAAACTTGCCCGCCAGTCGCGGGGTGTCAGCCAGTTCATGCCCTATCATTATCCGGTCCTGATGGGAGAAGATTACAGCCATCACGCGCTGATCGGTAATCGGCATCAAGGAGAAGTCACCACAGTGACTGATCAGGTAAGCCTTGGAGACGGAAAATCTGTCCGGATCAATTCAACGGACGAGTGGTACTGGCTGAACGGTTATTACTACCGGTATGTCGATGGATCAGATTCTCAAACCATGTCTGAAATTGCCCGGCAGTTTCTGTAACCACGGTGCTCAGGCTTTGGCAGCGTCCAAAGCCTGAAAATCGTTCGGCCTGAAATCTTTCAGTTTGAGTTGAACAATGAAAAAACTGCAACGGATTGTTTTGATAGGTGTCGCTATCGGCGTGATTGGTGTTGCTGGCCGTTTCTTGCTTGCCACAGAACAATCAGCTGTAATGCAGGGGCACTCGTCCTCTGTCGTTATTGAACCGGAGAGTCCTGTGCGAGCGTCGAACCTTACGGCAAGAGTGCAAAGGGCTGGCAGGCGCACGGAGATTGTCTCTGAGGGTTCGCCCCCTCTGGAACCAGAAGCGGGAATTGTAATGCCCGTTGAGATGAAAGCGCAGTTTGCTGTGTTGTCTCAGGTCTATGCTTCAGAGCTGACGCATCCAGCTTACTCCCGGCCCTTAACGTCTGAAGATTCACAGTGGCTGAATCCGAATCAGTATGCACCGGTGGCGACGCCAGTGCTGGACGGACAAAGTCAGGCCAGTTTACGGTTGGAAAAATTCAGGTTTTTCTACCCTGAGCCTGTTTCTGTGACCGTCCAAAGTGATCTTACGGTTGAAGGGATGCAGGTTGAGCTGATTGGTGTGGACACCAGAGAGCAACTGGCAAACGTCAGATTTACAGGAAATCAGGCTCGCTTTGCTTCTCAGGACACCTGGCCGCAGGAAATCAGAATCAAAGCGACGGTGGATTTTGAAAGCGGGACAGACACTTTAACCACGGACTTTCGTTTTGAGGTGCCGGTTGCTGAATTGACTCAGGTCGGACAACCGGTGATCGACGGCGCGCATGTGAATATTCCGGCGATTTTGCTGATCGAGCGTGCCGGCATCTACCGGATTCGGGGGAATCTGTTCACACAAAGCGGACAGCCTGTTGCGGTGCTGACGGCAAAGCAGACCCTGCAAACAGGTGAGCAGGCCATTCAGTTTCAAGCGCATCAAAGTGTGTTTTCTGAGGGGACAGGTCCAGAAACTTATGAGCTGAGAACGCTGCAAATCGAAAAAATGTCCGGGTTTCCAGGCGAGCAAAGTCAGTATGGCATCAGCCGTCAGTCGGTCTGGCCGCTGGGACAGATTGACACCAGTCAGCTATCAAACGAGGCGTATCAGCCCACGGCGGAGGAGCAATCGCGGATCAAATTTCTTCAATCCGCTGCTTCGGGCTGAAGCATGCCTGGGTCGGTGTCTTCAAGAATCCAGTCAAACAATAGGCTCAGCGCCGGGGTTGGCGCACTGTTGGGCCGCACCAGAAAATAGCTTTTCCCGGAAGGGACACGCTGCGGAAAAGGCATCACCAGACGGCCCGCATTTAAATCCTGTCTGGCCAGTTCGACGTCACCTACGGCAATTCCAAATCCCTGAATGGCGGCACTGACTGCAAGATCCAGCGTTGCAAAGCGCTGGTTCTGTGTCGCCAGTTTTCCCTGATAACCCACATGGTCCAGCCATATCTTCCAGTCGGTTTGCTGCGCTGTCGCATGAAGCCAGGTTTGCTGACTGAGCTGGACCAGATCGGCGTCTGGCCTCAGCAGCCCCGGGGCACACAGCGGCGATAAATACTCATCAAATAACCGGAATGCTTTCATGTCTTTCTGCGGTGGCTGTTCCGTATAGCAGATGGCCGCATCAAAGGGCTCAGAGGCGAAATGAACGTTGTGCATGATGGCGGAAGTCAGGGCGACATCAATATCAGGGTGCGCCTGCTGAAAGGTCATTAACTTGGGCAACAGCCAGGAAGTAATACAGCTCGGTGCTTTCAGTTTGATTTGTTGCTTTTCATTTGACACCTGATCCACGGCTTTCTGCAGTTGTGTGAGCAACTGCTGAACCAGTGGCAGAAACTCATTGCCCTTGGTGGTCAGTGTCAGACCACGCGCATGACGCTGAAATAAGCGGACCTTCAATTGTGCTTCCAGTGCTTGTATCTGGCGGCTGACCGCTCCCTGAGTGACATTGAGCTGTTTGGCGGCGACAGTGAAGTTGAGGTGCTCTGCGGTGATCAGGAAAGCCTGAAGTTCACGGGTTGAAGGTAGTCTCATGCGTTTGTGTTCCAGCGATGTATTTTTCTCATGGCTAGTATGCTGACATTTCGATTCTTATTTCAAATTTATTTGTTTAATTTATGTAAATACAAAATAGAAAGATTCCCATCCTGAATTATTAATCATAATTCTGGGTTTTGTTCAGTTTTTCATTCGCTGCGAAGAGGTGTGCTGTGACGTCGCTAGCTACGAAATTAGTACCAGAGATGGTAAAAAATCTCATACCCTACCAGTCTGCTCGCCGAATTGGTGGTCAGGGACATATCTGGCTGAATGCCAATGAGCTTGAAGAGAGTGAATCTTACGGAGAATCAGTGCGTTATAACCGCTATCCGGACTTTTTACCGCATGTGATTGAGCAGGCCTATCTCGAATATACGCAACAACAGAACCTGGACGGGGCAGCCTTGTCGGGGAAACTGCTGGCTGTACGGGGAGCTGATGAGGGGATCGATCTGCTGATCCGCACCTTTTGTCAGCCGGGTCAGGATCAGATTATCGTGTGTCCACCGACCTATGCGATGTATGAGTTTTGTGCTGATTCTATTGCGGTCAGAACACGTAAAATCCCATTGGCTGAGGATTTCAGTCTGGATGTTGCGGCCATTCTGCCACACCTGAGTGAGAGTAAATTGCTGTTTTTATGCTCTCCAAACAATCCGACAGGCAATGTGATTCCGCAGGCACAAATGATCGCATTGCTTGAAGCAGCAAAAGATTCAACACTGGTGGTGGTCGATGAAGCATATATCGAGTTTGCACCCGAGAGCAGTGTGATCAGCCTGATGGCACAATATCCACATCTGATTGTGATCCGGACGTTATCGAAAGCCTTTGGTCTGGCATCCATCCGGGTCGGTTTCTTGCTGGCAGACACCAGTGTGATGGGTTATGTGAAACGTTTGATTCCGCCTTATCCGATTGCAGATCCAAGTGCATTGATTGCGAAGAAGGCATTGTTGCCTGAGGGGCTTCGCGCAATGCACGAACAAACAGAGACGCTGATTCGGGTTCGGGATGCATTTGCAGCGGCTGTTGCAGCACTGAGTTTTGTCGAGAAGGTTTATCCATCGTCGACCAATTTTGTTCTGGTGAAGTTCAATACAGATGACTGTCTGTATGAGTATTTGCTGCAAAAAGGTATCGTGACGCGCAATCAGGCCCATGATCCAAGGCTGAATCGGTGTGTCCGGATTTCTATCGGGACAGAATCAAGCATGCTGGAAACCCTTCAGGCTTTGAAGGATTATCCATTCAATACAATGAATCAAGCGACGGCGTAAGAGGGACGTATGATGAAAAAGCAATTAGGACTGGCACTGATGCTGGCCACCACGCTGACTGGTCAGGTTCAGGCCGCTGACCGTCCGGTGAGACTGGCCTCTGACTTTACTTATCCGCCATTTAACTACAAAGATGCAGAAGGCACACCAAAGGGGTTTGATATCGAGATTGCCGATGCTCTGTGTCAGGAAGCGAAACTGAAATGTGAGTGGGTTACACAAAGCTGGGATGGTCTGATTCCGTCATTGCTGGCTCGCAAGTCCGATGCCATTATGGCTTCGATGCGGATTACGGATGAGCGTAAGAAGCGAGTGCTGTTTACCGACAAGTATTATCAGACGCCTGCACGCTTCGTGGCGCGTGAAGATGCCGGTTTCCAGATTGATTCCGCCGGTCTGGACGGAAAGCGCATCGGGGTTCAGTTGGGCACGATTCATGATCGCTATGTGACGGATATGTATGGCGATGTCGCCAAGATTCAGCGGTATACCGGCCAGGATGAGGTGTATCTGGATCTGACCTCTGGCCGACTGGATGCTGCTTTCGGCAACTCAGATCAGCTGGCACTGGCCTTTCTGGACAAAGAACAGGGAGAGGGATTTCAGTTCGTCGGTGAAGCTGTGACTGATAAAGCCTACATCGGGGAAGGAACTGCGTTGGCGTTGCGAAAAACTGATCAGCAACTGGCGGATAAATTTAACAAGGCAATCAAAACGATCCGTGAAAACGGCACTTATGATCGGATCGCCAGTCAGTACTTCAAGTTCGATATTTACGGTGATTAACTCAGCAGATCGCGACTGAGTCATCAATGAATGAGAGCTGGCCATCAGGCCAGCTTTTTTTGTATTTGAGCGTCCGGAAGCAGTGATTGCTGCGACCCGGCGACCTTACGTTTCCTGCACTTCCGGCTATGCTTAACATAAGCGCCGGAAAACAGACAGGATTTTTCCGGCCAGCCTTATATTCGTAGCGTGATTTCAGGCAGGGAGGGAAGCAGCAATGAAAGCTTTAGTTGCAGGTGGAAATACAGTGTTGGGCAAATATGTGGTCCGCCATCTGATTGATCATGGTTATCAGACGTTTGCGATGAGTCAGCAGCCGGAACAAGATAATCCGCTCGCCATTCCACTGGCCGCCAAAGATCAGCAACTTTCCGGGAAGTTCGATGTCGTGATTTGCTGTGCAAGGCCCGTCATTGCGCCTTATGCGCAGGAATCTCAGTCGATTCACGCCGCCCCTTTGATGTCAGATTTAGAGCGTTTTGCAAAACCGCATGCGGCCAAGATTTTTACGTCAGGTATCGAAGTCTTCGGGTGTGCTCAGGAAGTGGTGGCAGATGATCTCTGCTTTGATCCATTAACGGCTGCGGAAAGCGAGGTTGCTGCGCTTGAAAAAGCAATGAGAGCGGGCTGGACGGCCCTGTTTGTGCCCACACTCAGTTATGGCGGACCGGACTGTCCGATCCGAACGGCCATCATGCAACGGGGAAGTCCCAGAATTCCGGTTCTGATTCCCGCATCCGGCCATTATTACGCAGCACATCTTGACGATCTGGCAGAGTTTCATATCAACATTGCAGAGCAAAATGATCGGGAACCTGTCTATTTCCTCGCGGAGCGTCAGTGCTACAGTCCTGAAGATTTGGCTGATTTACTGGTCAGGCATGGTTGGGCTGAAGGGGTGACCTGTTTGTCATTACCCAGCTTTCTGAAACGTTACGGCCCGGAAGTGCTGGCACTGGAAACGATGCACGTCACTGTGCCTATTTCGGATGCGTTTGCACCGAAACATCATTTACCAAAGTATCTTGCTCAAACCCGATTTGCCTCAGTCCCGGATCATCCGAAATAACCTGATGACCTGCTGAAGATAAAGAATGAGCGTCAATCTGACAGGTAATAAATTTAATAAATGTCATTTTACTGGCTGTTAATTCCGAATTTTTAAGTGATTTACAGCGGATCGTTTTGCCATTCGCTTGATCCCCTTGATTTATTTCTTTTTTACCGTACTGTTAAGGCCTTTGTTTCATATTGGTGTGAGGCCTTATGCGTTATCCGTCTCCTTTGCAGCCCGGCAGTACCGTTGCGGTGACTGCATTCTCTTCCGGGGTGCCTTCAGCATGTCATGAACGTCTGGATATTGTGATTCAGGGGTTGCGTGATCAAGGTTTTAAGGTGCTTGAAGGCCAGTGTCTCCGTGAAAATCACGCCCATGTCAGTGCACCGGCAGCGGTTCGCACGAAAGAACTGATGGACTTTCTGCTGGATGACCGGGTGGATGCGATCTTTCCCCCCTGGGGCGGCGAACTGGCGATGGAAATCCTGCCCCGGATAGACTGGGACTTATTGCGTTACGCCAAACCGAAATGGCTGGTTGGATTTTCAGATATCAGCACCTTGTCTGCGACGCTGACGGCAACCTGTGGTTGGGCCAGCCTGCACGCTGCCAATTTAATGCAACTCCATCCGGCAGAGCAAGATCCGCTGACCTCTGCTGTGTTTTCAGTACTGAGTTTGTCGGAAGGCGGGTCTCTTGCACAGGAGCAATCTGCCTGTCACGAGCATGTTCCATCGAATTATGCTGCAGATCCGAATGCGTTGCTGGCTTTGTGTCAGCCAACACAATGGCAGTTGCTGTCGTCCGGACGGTTAAAAGGTGCAGTGCAGTTCAGCGGTCGGCTGATCGGTGGTTGTCTGGACACACTTGGCCTGTTGTCGAACACGCCCTATCTGGATCTGAAGCATCTGAAATCACTTTATCCAGCGGACGGGCTGATTCTGTTTCTGGAAAATTCGGAGCTGTCTCCGACAGCCATGGCCCGCATGCTCTGGACAATGAAGCTGAATGGGGTATTTGAGCAGGTGAATGGCGTCCTGATCGGCCGGGACGGTTCTTCGAAGAAACATGAAAAGTCCCTGTCGCATGTGGCGGCGCTGGAACAAGTACTGGCCGATTTGCCGGTGCCCGTGGTGTATGACACCGATATCGGCCATGTTGCCCCCAATATGCCCTTAGTGAACGGGGCATTTGCTGAAGTCAGTTTTCAGGACGGGCAAGGGTGCATCCGGCAGACGTTCCGGTAAGACATCCCCGATGGCCAGCGGCACTGTGGGGTGCAAGTCGGTCTATACTCTCATGAATCATTTTCAATGCATGATAAGCCCTGAATGATGAGAGACGACAACACTGCGGTGCTCTATCAGCATGCGCGCTCTGCTTTGTCAGACGCGCAGCAGTATGCACGCCATCTGGATGAAAAATCGGCTCGTTTGCTGGGATTACATTCTGCGGTGATCGCAGGTTTCACCATTGTGGTGTTTGTCTCTTCCTCCCTTTTTCTGCCACCGCAGCATGGGGTTGGATGGCTGGCTGCTATCAGTATCGGACTCACTTATGTGGGCCTGATCTCAGCGTGGAGCCTGTTATTTCGGTTACTGCGGCCCATTGCGGATTACGGCGTATGTTTGCCGGACACTTGGCTGGAGGAGATGAAACAGCAGGGGGCGAATCAGAATGCTCATCTTGCGGTGGTCCGCTGCTATGAAGTGTGGCAAAAGCTGCATCAGAGTAATGAGCAGAAAAATGCTCTGCTGGATAAGGCCTATCAGGAAATTGTATTTTCAGGCTGGTTGATTGCTGTTTCTTTGCTCCTGTTGCTGGCAGCGAATTATCTGGCTCCGGCACTCTAAAATCAGCATACTTGGTGTCTCTGTCTGGAATCATCATGATTCTGGAATTGTGTGCATCAGGAGGGAAGATGCAGTTTGTACACTGTACGTATGAATCTCACGGGGAAGCCATACAGGCGATTTTCAACGACGCCATTTTGAACACCACCGCTTTATATGAGTATCAGCCGCGAACGATGGCTGTGATGCAAACCTGGTTCGAAACAAAAAAAGCGCACGATTTTCCGGTGATTGGTCTGGAAAATGAAGCGGGAGAGCTGATGGGTTTTGCCAGTTACGGTACTTTCCGTGCATGGGCGGCATTCAAATACTCCGTGGAACACTCCGTCTATATTCACCCGGATCATCAGGGGAAAGGCTTAGGGAAAGTGTTAATGGCGGCATTAATTCAGGCTGCCCGTTCTCAGAATTACCATGTGCTGGTGGGTGGGATTGATTCTTCCAATGCGGGGAGTATCGCATTACACAAGAAGCTTGGCTTTCAATATTCAGGCACGATTCAGCAAGCGGCCTATAAATTTGACCGTTGGCTCGATTTAGATTTTTACCAGCTGACACTGGAAACACCGTTACAACCTGTCGCGGGTTAAACCCATTGCCCAGACTTGATCAGAATATGGGGCATTTCCAAAGAAGGACATCGGATGTTCATGAATTGTCCGCTCAGTATTGAAAATAGATGTGAACCCTTTCAGCCTGAAACCTGAAACCTGAAACCTGAAACCTGAAACCTGAAACCTGAAACCTGAAACCTGAAACCTGAAAAGGAGCCTGAGATGCAAAACCCTCAAAGTAAAAGCGCCTTGGTTGTGGAAGGGGGCGCTATGCGCGGTATATTTGCGACCGGCGTTCTGGATGGCTTTTTAGAGCGGGATTACGGTCCGTTCGATTTTTGTATTGGGGTTTCTGCGGGTTCCACCAATCTTGCGGCCTGGCTGGCGAACCAGCCGGGTCGTAATTATAAAGTGATTACTGATTATTCCTGTCGTCCTGAATTTATCAGTTTACGCAAGTTTGTCCGTGGCGGACACTGGTTGGATCTCGACTGGTTGTGGCAAGTTACCATTGATGAAATTCGGCTTGATCTGGAAACCTTCGGCGCACAACCGATCCCTTTATATGTGGTGACAACCTGTGTCGCGACGGGCGAGGCGATCTACACGCAAGCTACTGCTGCCAATCTGGAGCCGTTGCTGAAAGCGTCCTGTTCAGTCCCGATCGCTTACCGGGCGTTTCCTGAGCTGGATGGCGTGCCGATGACAGACGGTGGTGTTGCAGATTCTATCCCGGTGATCAGAGCTTATGAGATGGGAGCCCGGGAGATCACCGTGATTTTATCCCGGCCACTGGGTTATCGTAAAAAAGCCAGTAGAGCCACCTGGCTGGTGCGGCGAATGCTTGCAGATTCACCTCAGCTGGCGCAGGTGATGCTCAATCGCGCCCAGCGCTATAATCAGGCCATTGAATTTATTCAGAACCCACCTGCCGATTGCAGTATCCGGGTCATTGCGCCGCCGGCAGAATTTGATGTCGGACGTGTGACAACCGATAAAAAACGCCTGGATGCCGGATACCAGATGGGCCTGGCTGCCGCACTGACAGACTGAGAATCTCTCTGACTCACTTGAATGAACACGGATTGTGATGATTTTTAAGAATTTTTCCCCAGAGACACTGGCCGGACAATTTCAGCTTTCAACGGAAGCTGCCCATTTTCTTTCTGGGTATTTGGTGACTTTACCCGAAGCCCGGATTCTGCAGATTCCGAGTGTCAGCGCAGATTATTTTTGTGCGGATCAGGAAAATGCGGATCTCTGTGCAGCACTGGTGCTGAAACAGCAGAAGCAGGCCAGTTGCAGCATGAAGTACTGGTATGAAACCGGTGATGAAAACGGACCGGAGCCGATGCCTTGCGTTGGTCATCTTCAGATTGTGACAAACTGGGCAGGCGAGCCCGTTGCCATCACGCAAATCACGACAGTCAGTGAATGTCGTTTCCAAGACGTATCCCCTGCTTTTGCTGCGGCAGAAGGAGAAGGCGACCAGTCACTTGAATGGTGGCGGAAAGCGCACTGGCAATTTTTCAGCCGGGAGTGTGATGCTCTGGGGATTGAGATGACAGAAGAGGTGATGCTGGTGCTTGAGCATTTTAAAACGGTCTGGCCAGCGACATCACACTGATCTGAGGGTTGTGTGGCTCTGCTATCTTTAAACACATCTTCAGGTATGTGATAGTTGAGCCAACATGAAAACCTACTGGATGAATCGCTGGGAAACGATCAGAAACAGCTTCTGGTTTATTCCGGCGATGTTAGTGCTGATTGCGGTCGGGGTGGCCCGTATTGTTGTGACATTAGATCGTCATCTTCATTATTTCCCTGTCAGCTTGCCCGATATAGGTTTTGCCGGTGGTGCAGAAGGTGCCAGAAGTATTCTGTCGACCATTGCGGGCTCCATGGTGACGGTTGCCGGCGTGGCTTTTTCAATCACCATTGTTGCGCTGACACTGGCATCCTCTCAGTTTGGGCCCAGATTACTGAGAAACTTTATGCGAGATTCCGGCAATCAATATGTGCTGGGCACCTTTATCGCCACCTTTATTTATTGTTTGCTCGTCCTCAGTAGCGTGACGGGTCAAAACGGGCAAGTATTTGTCCCCCGAATTGCGGTGAATCTGTCACTGTTACTTGCACTGATGAATGTCGGTGTCCTGATTTATTTTATTCATCATGTCGCGACTTCGATACAGGCAGATCATGTGGTGAATGGTGTTTACGAAGAACTCAATCAGCATATTGAGCATTTTTTTCCGGAATCTCTGGGAGCGACCAGTGAAACACCTCGCAAGGCGCAATTGCAGCGAACGGGTATGTTTCACCGGACTGTGCCGGCTGCAGCGGAAGGATATCTGCAGGCTGTGGATCGGGCATGCCTGCAACAACTGGCGGCTTCCTCAGATTGTCAGATTCAACTGAGATACCGTGCCGGGGCATTTGTTGTGAAAGGCAGCTCGCTGGTGGTGGTCTCATCGGATAAAGCCTTGGAGGAGACGCTGGATGATCAGCTTCGGTCCTGCTTCATTGTGGGGAAGCTGAGAACACCGGAGCAGGATCCTGAATTCGCGATTCATCAGCTGGTGGAAGTGGCTGTCCGCGCTTTGTCTCCCGGGATCAATGATCCCTTTACGGCAATGACCTGTGTCGATCGGCTCAGTGCCATTTTATGTACCTTGACGGGACGGGCTTTTCATCCGGCACAATGGTATGACGACACAGGGACACTTCAGCTGGAAGAACCGGCACTGACATTTTCGGGTGTCCTGGCCGCTTCTTTTGATCAAATCCGCCAGCACAGCCTGACGGATGTCGCGGTTTCAATTCGCCTGCTCGAAGAGCTGGCACGGATTGCAAGTCACTGCCGAACACAGGCGCAGCAGCAGGCTGTTTCCCGACAGGCAGAGATGATTTACCGTTCACGCCAGAAAAGCCTGCCCGTTGCGGAGGATCGAGCTGATATGACGCAGCGTTATCAGGCCGTTCAGGATGAGCTGCGCCAGCTTTAATCCTTGATACCAATCGCAGTCAATCACGGGTCATCCCAGCTTGTTCAATGTTCGAAAACTGCGTTATGTTTTTTGATTGTAGAATCATGACTGATCTAAAAAATCTGCCTTGTGCTCAACCGTTTTTCCTGCGCTATTTCTGATCATTTGCTTACTTTGATTGGTATTATTTCAGGTTGGATTCATGTGCCAGCAGAAATTTTCGAAGCAGATTCGCCAGCTCAGTTTGCTCCTCTTTATCCAAAACAGCCAGCATCCGATGCTCGTTTGCGACATGGGCTGTGACCGCCTGATCAATCAGTGCCTGTCCCGATTCCGTGAGTGAGACAGTGCAGCTTCGCCTGTCGTTATCGCTGGGCTGACGGTAGATAAACCCACGCTTTTCAAGTTTATCCAAGCGGGTCGTCATTGCGCCGGAGGTTAGCATGACTGTGTGGTACAACTGCGTGGGTGTGAGTGGCTCACCGGAGCGGCGCAGGGAAGCCAGAATGTCAAACTCCACCTGTATCAGCCCGAACGCTTTAAAGACCTGATTGATTTGATCCGTCATGATCTTATGGCCCCGGTACATCCTTCCGATCACACCCATTGGCGAACAGTCTAAGTCTGGCCTGTGTTCCTGCCACTGCAGCAGCAGTTTATCGACATGATCTTGCATGGTGAATTCCTGTATGCGTCATTGAATGAATGGTGAATTACTTGCTTTTAATAAAGATACTTGAACTAAAGGTAAAAGGCCACTAATCTATCTTTAAGTAAAGATACTTTTTCCAGATATTGAGGGGCAAGACAGATGAACTATCTTTTGGCATTCATGGTTCCGGTGCTCTGGGGCAGCACTTATGCTGCGGTCGGGTTATTTTTGCAAGATATGTCACCTTACTGGGTCGCGGTATTTCGAGCGTTGCCAGCCGGATTGGTGCTATTGCTGATTCGCCCGAAATTGCCGCCATTGAGCTGGCGGCGCATGACGTTGCTGAGTTTCTGCAATATTGCCGCATTTTTTGTCTTGTTGTTTATTGCGGCATACCGCTTGCCAGGATCGGTTGCGGGGACACTCGGTGCAACCATGCCCCTTCAGATGATGTTGTTGCAATGGCTGGGCGAGGGCAAAAAGCCGGATCCTATGGCTGTGGCATTGGCTGTGCTTGGCTTGATCGGGGTTGGTTTATTACTCAATCCATCAGCAGATCTGGATCCAATCGGGACAGTCGCCGCTTTGGCGGGAACAGCGCTGGTTGCTCAGTCAGCGCTTTGGATGAAACGCTGGACAGTCACCGACGCACTGGGCTTCACGGCCTGGCAGCTTGTTTTAGGCGGCTTCATGCTGGTTCCGTTTGCCTGGATGGTCGCCGGGGCACCTGCGGCAATCACGATGCATGAAGTACCAGGCTTGTTATGGCTTGTTTTATTGAATACGGCATTTGGCTATTGGGCATGGGTTCGCTCCATCAAAACGCTTGGCCCGAATGTGATGTCGATGCTTTCTCTGGTCAATCCAATGACGGCAGTGATGCTTGGGATTGGTCTGGTTGGCGAAAGCCTTGGCATTCTGCAGTGGGTAGGTATAGGTTTAATTTTACTGGCTCTGTTATTGATGAAAAAAACAGCAAAGCGGGGACAGGTATCACACGCGGGAAAACCGAAAGTAAAAGGAGTTCAGATCCATGAACAAAGCAAAAATACTGTTCCTGTCCGGTAGTTGTCGAAAGCAATCACTGAACAAACAACTGGCATACTATGCGTCAGACGTGGCGGTTGAACTTGAGGCAGAAGTGACCTACATTGATCTGTCGGATTATCCGATGCCGCTTTACAACGGGGATCTGGAGTCAGCAGAAGGGATTCCTGACAATGCCCGGGCATTAAGAGACATCTTTGTTCAGCATCAGGGGATCTGTATTGCATCACCTGAGTACAATTCAAGCTTTTCGCCATTACTGAAAAATACACTGGACTGGATTTCCCGTCCGGATGGGGAGGTGCCCGGGTTGGTTGCCTATCAGGGGAAATCTGCCTACTTGCTGAGTACTTCTCCCGGGCGACTTGGAGGATTGCGAGGACTCACCATGTTGCGCATGGTCCTGGGCAATATCGGTGTACTTGTGATGCCAGATCAACTGGCGATTCCAGCCGGAAATCAGGCGTTTGATGCTCAGGGAACACTCACTGATCCACAGCAGGCAGAGACTTTACAGGTGCAGATGAAACGCTTTATTGCGCATTTGTCTCGCTGATCCGGTTCATAAGCGGCGATGGCCGCTTTCTCTAGTTCAGGTTGATTCGGCGCTGATATTCAGACTCAGTGGCATAATCCAGTGGGTCAGCCCGGTCCAGAAAAACAATCCCGTTCAGGTGATCCAGTTCATGCTGAAAAATGCGTGCGATAAATCCGGTCATTTCACACTGAATTTTCTCGCCGTTGAGTTGTTCATAGCTGACCCGAATATGCGTTGAACGCGGAACCAGTGCCCGGATGCCCGGAATGCTCAGGCAGCCTTCCCAGCCTTTTTCCATTGTGTCGCTCATCCGTTCAATTGATGGGTTCAGCATCAGAGTGGGAGTCATAAACGGGGCATTGGGATAGCGTGCGTTTGGTGCCGAGGCCACAATAAAAGCGCTGACAGATTCACTGACCTGAGGGGCTGCAATCCCGACGCCCTGATGTCGCAGCATCAGTTGCTCCAGTTCGGCAAAGAAAGGCCCATAGGATTGCCATTGTGAAGTGCTCAGTGTTTTGGCTTGCTGACGTAAGACCGGGTTGCCTAATTGTGCAATTTTCATCCTTGCCTCCTGACTCGTGCTTTTGAGCGTTATAGCGCTTGTCGCCATCTGCTGCAACCTTTTGTGCTTAGCGTTCATTCAGCAACTATGCTTATGGGACAAATTCGCACGTGAAACAATTGGATGGAGCCTGAAATGGACAGAAAAGCTTTTGTTGAAAAACTCAATGCCCAAATGAAAGAACTCAATGCAGAAATTGACAAGCTGGAAGCGAAAGCGCAGCAATCCAGTGCGGAAATGAAAGAAAAATACCGGGACGAAATTAGCCATCTGAAGCAAAAGAAATCCGAAGCAAATCAGAAACTGGAAGAAGTGAAACACGCGAGTGAAGAGGCCTGGGAGGAACTGCGCCAAGGGGCTGAAGAAGCATTCAGTTCAATGAAAAAGGCGTTTCAGTCGGCTTGGAATAAATTTAAATAAACCTCAAAAGTACCCAAGCAATCATCGATTGCTTGGGGGGCTGATTGCAGATGCGGGTCAGCCCATTTTCTTCAGTGCGACGGCATTCATGCAGTACCTTAAGCCACTGGGCGCCGGGCCATCCGGAAAAACGTGCCCTAAGTGTGCATCACACACCGCACATGTGGTTTCGATACGCTGCATACCGTGGGACGTATCCAGATGGTAGTGAATCGCATTGGGTGTCACGGGCTGCGTAAATGAAGGCCAGCCTGAGCCAGAGTCGAATTTTTCACTGGCATCGAACAGCATGTTGTCACAACAGATGCAGGCATATTCACCTGGTTCAAACAGTTCGCACATGTCAGATCCAAAAGGGCGTTCAGTGCCTTTCTGACGCGTGACATAATAAGCATCCTCGCTTAATTGCTGACGCCACTCAGCTTCACTTTTCTCAACCCGACGAGCAGGCGCCGGGTTTTCATTGGCTGCATATTCCAGAACGGTTTCCCATGTCAGCATAAAGACCTCCAAGATTTGGGTACTGCCTATAGATAGAGTGCAGGTGAGGGAATTTCAAGCGGGTTGCATTGATATTCTGCTTTAGATTAGACCAGCGATGACAAAAATTATTAACCATGATTTTTATGAGTGTTTATGATCGCAAGTCTTGGTTATAATGCCGCGCTTTACGACAGGCATCGCTTTGCTGCCTGATTGAACACAATGCTCTGGATTTACGATCCAGCCCGCACTGAGGAAAAACGATGTCCCAATACGTTGTCTGCGCACTGTACAAATTTGTTGCACTGGAAAATTTTGAAGCGCTGCGCCAGCCTTTGCAGCAGTTGATGGAAGAAAAAGAAATTCGAGGCACCCTGCTGCTGGCGAAAGAAGGTATCAATGGCACGGTTGCAGCCAAGCGCGAAAGTATTGATGCGCTGTTGGCCTGGTTCCGGAAAGATGAGCGTCTGGCAGATATCGTCTTTAAAGAATCGTTTGATGCGAACCAGCCGTTCAACCGTTCCAAGGTGAAACTGAAAAAAGAGATCGTCACCATGGGTGTTGAAGGCATCGACCCCCGTCATGTGGTGGGTTCCTATGTGAAACCGAAGGACTGGAATGCGCTGATTTCTGATCCTGAAGTGTTCGTCGTCGATACCCGAAACGACTATGAGATTGAAGTCGGTACCTTCAAACATGCGGTTAATCCAAAAACAGAAACGTTCCGTGAATTTCCGGATTACGTGAAAGAAGAAATGGATCCGGCCAAGCATAAAAAAGTTGCGATGTTCTGTACCGGTGGTATCCGCTGTGAAAAATCAACGGCTTATCTGAAAGAGCAGGGTTTTGAAGAAGTGTACCACCTCGAAGGTGGCATTCTGAAATATCTGGAAGAAGTACCGGCAGAAGACAGTCTGTGGGAAGGCGAGTGCTATGTCTTTGATGGCCGAGTCACGGTGAATCACGCCCTGGAAAAAGGTAATTATGCGCTGTGTAACGCTTGTCGCTTGCCAATCACTGAGCAGGATATGCAGAGCGAACAGTTTGAGAAAGGCGTCAGCTGTCCGAAATGTTTTGAGAAGCATACGGATGAGCAAAAAGCGCGTTTCCGTGAGCGTGAGAAGCAGGTACAGCTTGCTGAAACCCGAGGTGAGCAGCACGTCGGTGGTGATGCAAAAACGATCATCGAAGCACGTCGTCAGGAAAAACTGGCCCGTAAAAAACAGCAGCGTGAGCAGCGTTAATCTCACTTTGCTCTGTTAGCTTTTTAATAATCCCCGGTTTCCTATCGAAAACCGGGGATTTTTTTGTTTGTGTGAAATTTCCCTCTCTTGCGTTGAAACCAATTAAGGGTGTGACAGGTCAAACTCTTTACGTGAATAAATTGGAGAGGCGGGCGATGGAGACCATAGGATTCGGGGGAAGCTGTCACTGGTGCACGGAAGCGATTTTCCGTTCATTATCAGGTGTTTGCGAAGTCGATCATGGCTGGCTTGCCGCTCAGGGCCATGCGGAATTATCTGAAGGGATTCTGCTGCGTTTTGATCCGGCCCGGATTGATCTATTCACGCTGATTCAAATTCATTTATACACCCACAGTTGTACGTCGAATCACGCATTACGACACCGGTATCGTTCCGCAGTTTATGCGTTCAGCCCGGATCAGCAGCATGCCTCTCAATTGTGCCTGAAAGCCCTTCAGGCTGAATTCGAACAACCAATTCTGACCCAGGCGCTGAGATTCGACATCTTTGAGCCTTCCCGTGAGGAAATTCAGAATTACTTTTACCGAAATCCGGAACGGCCTTTTTGTCAGGTACGAATCAGTCCGAAACTCAGTATCTTGCTGAATCAGTTCAGTGAGCGGATTGATGAGAAGAAAAGACCGCTGATTGAGCAATGCGTGCCACAGGCCGTTGAAGCAATGGAAAGCGCCGATGCGGACGCAGTGACTGAGCGTTCTGAGATGGGTTAAGCCATCACTATCGTGACGGATGAAATTGTTGAAAGAAATGATTGACCTCAGGTTAACCTGAGGTTTTATCTTAGTGCCATCGCGTACTTTCAGAAGGCTGAAACGATGGACAAATATATACAAGCGTACCTGCAATCTCTTGATCTGGCTGAGCCTCAGCATACTCTGGCGTGGGTTCAGTCGCTGCAAACAGCTCATCTGGCGCGTTATCCGTTTTCGAGTGTGAATGTCATCCTGAGCCGTGATTTGAGCCTGGAACCGGAAGCCTTGTTTGACCGGCTGGTGTCAGAACGCAGTGGTGGTTACTGTTTTGAACATAACAAAGTGATTTTTCTGGCGCTGCAATCTCTGGGTTTTGATGTACGCCCTCTGATTGGGCGGGTGATGCTGAATGGCAATCCGGACAATGGTCGCTCTCATCGCCTGACCTTACTTCAGCTGGATGGGAAACCGTATTTGATCGATGGCGGATTCGGAGTGATGACACCGCGTCGTGTTATCGCGTTGGAAACTGGGGAAGCACAAGATTCACTTCGTTACGATTACCATGTAGAGCCGGATGGCCGGGGCGGGTTCATGGTGATTGCCCGTCATGGTGATACGGCTCAAACCTTGTACCGGTTCGATTTTGCCGAATATGTGGAATCGGACTGCCAGATTGCACATTTCTACAGCTATCAGTCGCCTGATGCGGCTTTTGTGAATCATCTGGTTGTTTCCAGAATTGTGGCTGAACGCAGAATGCTGATCCGGAATCTGACCTATTTTGAATATGATGACCAGCATGTTTCTGACAAAACCGTGGCCATTGAAGACAGCACAATGCTGTATCAATTGCTGAAAACGCAATTCAAACTGACCGTCACAGAGCAGGAGGCCGCGCACCTGTTTGCGCATCAGACGGCGAAGCTTCGCCAGATGCAGACGAACGGATGAATCTGATATCCCGGTTTTTTTCTATCAGATTTAAGTTTGCTTTACCGGAATGTTCGTTTATAAAAGGGGTTTGCCCTTTTTAAATGTCGGGAGGCACAATGGCTGCAATTCTTTATTATGTTCACGATCCGATGTGCAGTTGGTGCTGGGGGTATCAACCAGCATTCGCACGGTTGAAAGCCAAATTGCCGGAAACGGTTGAAGTGCGTGCTGTGCTTGGCGGTCTGGCCCCGGACAGTGACGAGCCGATGCCGGAAGAGATGCAGCAAATGCTGCAACAGACCTGGCGGCGTATTGAAGGGCAATTGGGCACTTCATTCAATCATGACTTCTGGGCAACATGCCGTCCGCGTCGTTCAACGTATCCGGCTTGCAGAGCCGTGCTGGCGGCTGAATGTCAGGGGCAGGGGGATGCCATGACGGCTGCGTTGCAAAAGGCATATTATCTTCGCGCCATGAATCCTTCTGATACCGAGACGCATTGTTTGCTCGCCGGTGAACTGAATTTGGACACGGTTCGATTTGCACGGGATCTGGCCAGTCCAGCGGTGCAGGCGCGACTGGAAGACCATCTGGCGTTCACCGCTGCTCTGGGTGTTTCTGGCTTTCCTTCACTGGTGCTAGAGATCAACGGGCAGCGATGGCCAATTGCTGTGGCTTACCGTAATGAGCTGACGAGCTTGAATGATATTCAGGACAAGATGAACTGGGTAAATACGAAAGAGAAATTCAGCCGATTATTTTTCCGTTCATAATTGAACCGCCGGGGGATTGCCCCCGGTCTGCAATATTTCAATCTTATCTGACGGTTTTGAATGAAGTCAGAACCGATATGCCAGCCCGATGCTGTACAGGCTTTGATTTTCATCGTAAAAATCAATATTTGACGACAAGGTGTCATATCCGGCCCGGGCAATCGCACTGACGTTCTGCCATTGGAACGGCGCCAGATAAATCAGGGTGAGCGAGACGCCATACCGATTGTCTTCACGCACCTGATGAAAGATTGGATGACGTTCGTCGTAGTCGATTCTGGCGCCACTCGCACCCAGCATAAAGATGTAGTGGTGATAGCGTTGCTTCGCCGTCAGTTCCGCGCCATATCGCTGATTTGCGAGCGCTCCGCCTTGTGCGTCATCCCCTAAATAATGCAGTTGCCAGTCGAGGCTAAAATCCCGGCTGAAGGGCAGCGTCTGGCTGAGGGCTGCATAGTACAAGTCCCCTTCGCGTTTCAGAGCACTTTGTGCCTCGGTGTCGTAGCCTGAGCCACTGCGTTCATCGTCAATCCGGCGCTTGCCGCCGGCCAGTTCGAGCGAAATCTGACTGCCTGCAATGTTTTCATAGTCGAAGACAAAACCGCGAATGGTGCGTTTCGTTTCCTGCCGGGGGGAGCCCGTTTGAAACGGGTCATCCCAGACTTCATTTTCAAAGAATCCGGGAATGAAGCCGAGACCGATGGCCGAACCATCATACAGAGATTGAGTCACCCCTGCTTGCACATAAAAGCTGCTGGCCATGCCGCCAAGCGCTGATTTAAAGTAGAGTGCGGTCGAAGGGGACAGTCCCAATTGTAAATTCCACATGGGGACTGGCAGCGTTTTTTCTTCATCTTTCCCGGGATCATTCAGCGAATTGAGCACTGAAGATTGCTCGGTACTGAGTTTGGAGTCATTTTTAAACCAGCCGAGATTGATGCTGACATCCCCGGAAAGACCTGGTCTGACCGATTGCTGAGCTGACACAGAAAAAGCAGACAGCGCTGTCAAAGTAAGCGCTGTCTGACGAAGAATACGATGCATGATGCTGTCCTTTGCAAAGGGGTTAATGTTTCTTTTTCTTAGGCTTTTTAGGCTTCATTTTGTAAAGGTCAAGTCGACGATGCTTTAGATTAGTGACTGAGCCCTGGTTATGCAACAGTTTCAGTTTTGATAAATCCACATCCGCAAAAATGATCATCTCTGTGTTGGCATTGGCTTCCGTAATAATGGCGTCATGCGGAAAATAAACGTCTGAGGGTGAAAAAACTGCCGACTGGGCATATTGAATGTCGACATTATCAACCCGGGGTAAATTACCCACACTGCCTCCCAGGGCGACGTAGCATTCGTTTTCGATCGCACGGGCTTGGGCACAGATGCGCACGCGCAGATAGCCGTTTTTGGTATCCGTCCAGAAAGGAACAAACAGAATCTGAACTCCTTCGTCGGCCAGTAACCGGGCTAATTCCGGGAATTCAACATCGTAACAAATCAGGATCCCAATTCGGCCGGCATCGGTTTCGAATACTTTGACCTTATCGCCGCCGTCGATCACCCAGTCCCGGACTTCGTGGGGCGTAATGTGAATTTTGTACTGCTCGTCAATGTCGCCATCGCGGTGGAGCAGGTAAGACACATTGTAGAGCTTGTCGTCTTTCAGGTAAGGCATGCTGCCCGCAATGATATTGATGTTATAGGTTACGGCCAGTTGCGAAAAACGATGACGGATTTCATCCGTAAACTGACTCAAGTAGCGGATGGCTTCCACTGAGTCTTTGTCGCGCGCCAGTCCCATGAGCGGCGCATTAAAAAATTCCGGGAATAACGCAAAGTCAGACTGATATTTCGAGAGCGAAGAAACAAAGAATTCAGCCTGATTCATCAAATCTTCTACCGAAACGACGCGGCGCATGTGCCATTGGATAATCCCCAGGCGGATCAGCGTTTTTTCGGTTTGATGCACGGACAAATCTTCTTCATAAAAGATATTGTCCCATTCGAGCAGGGTGGCATAGCCTTTCGATTTTGCGTCTTCAGGCAGATATCGGTTCATCAGGCGTTTGACGTCGAAATCATTCGACAGTTGAAATGAAAGAATCGGATCGTGAATCTCCCGACGTTTCACCTTGGCAATATACTCGGAGACGGGCATCTCGGACGCATACTTGTGATAGCCGGGAATGCGCCCGCCTGCCAGAATCGCCTTCAGATTATTCGCCCGGCACAGCTCCTTTCGCGCTTCATAGAGGCGTCTGCCCAGTCGCAAGCCGCGGTAGTCCGGATGAACAAAGACGTCCAGACCATACAGTGCATCTCCATGCGGGTTGTGGCAGGCCACCTGATTGCTGTCCACGATATCCAGATAGGTATGATTCAGAGAGTACCGGTTATAGCTCACTTGAATGGTCAGGGCCGCTGCGATGATTTTTCCTTTGTCTTCGATACAAATCTGGCCATCCGGGAAATTGTTGATTAATCCCATGATGGTTGACTTGGGCCAGGCACCGCCGACATCCGGAAATACCAGATCCTCCAGGGCGGCAAGTTGTTTGTAGTCTGACGGCTCAATGGTGCGCAAATTCAGTAAGGTTGTGTTATTTTCTTCCATAACTATTTGTTTTTCATTGTTGAAGACATTGGTATCAAGTATGGAACATCCGCACTGATTCGCCAGTCAGGGACATTGTTGACATTTTATGAACACAGTTTGATTGAATGTCAGCCATATTTAGATGTGGATGCTTCATGATCAATCCAGACTTGGAGGAACTATGAAAGTTCGTATGATTCAACGTTATACCCTTGTTTTTACCTTGTTTTCTGTGCTTGGCTTGACGCCCCTTTCTGTGAGTGGCGCCCATCATGAAAAAGAAGACGCGGCGACCTCAGCAGAGCAAGTGAGCCAGGACACACAGGAACTGCTGGAATCCCTGAAGAAATATTCAGCAGATCAGAAAGATGAGGCGGTCAAAGCAACTCAAGAGGGGCTGGACAGTTTGGATAAAAATATCGACGAACTGCAAAATAATATTGAAAAAAACTGGGACAACATGGACCAGGCGGCGCGTGAAAAATCGAGAAAAACGCTGAAGTCGCTTCAGGAGCAGCGGGTGGAACTGGCTGAGTGGTACGGAAGTATGAAAAGCAGTTCTGCGGGAGCCTGGGAACATGTGAAATCAGGATTCTCTGACGCTTATGACAATCTGAGTCATGCCTGGCAGAAAGCCAGTAAAGAATTTGAACAGAAAGAAAAAGAATAAACCTGAACGCCCCTCGCTGAGGGGCGATAAATCCGTGATTTTTTAATTGAGCTTCAATGTGTTGTAAGTGAGTGGAAGTGACCAGTTCTCGACGTGCTCAATGAAGGCTTTCAGTCTGGCGGACTGGCGTATCCGGTCACGGTACATCATCCAGATTGTTTTGTTTTCGCCAGCCCAGTCTGGCAACAACCGGATAAGATCATGTTGTAACAGACCGTCTGCTTCGAAGTAATAGGCAGGTATCCAGGTGATCCCCAATCCTGCTGCCGCAGCATCCCGTGCGATATGGATGTCATTCACACGCAAGCAAGACCGCGTCATGGGCTGCTGGAATTGCTCGCCGCTGTTTTGTTGTTTCATCGCCCAGCGCTGAGCATTGCCTGAGGCGATTAGCTGGTGCTCGGCTAACTGGCTTGGGTGCTCTATGACCTTATGCTGAGCCAGATACTGGCGGGAAGCACAGAGCACAAAGGTTGCCTGCCACATCCTTCTCGCAATCCAGTCACTATCCTGCAATTCACCGACCCGAAAAGCGATATCAAAATCCTTCATCACCAGATTCTCAATCTGATTACTCACTTCGATATCCAATTGGACACCAGGGTAGTACTTCATAAAGTCGAAAAAGCACTCTTTCAGCCAGACTTGCGCCAGATTCACCGGGGCGGTGATACGAATGGTGCCGGTGAGCTGCTGTCTGTCGGAACTGGTCTGGATTTGTGCCTGTTCCAGCTCTTGAATGAGCGGATGACATAGCATGTAGTAGGTCTCTCCTTCCGGCGTGAGGGAGAAAAAATGTGCACTGCGATTGAGCAGCCGGCATTGAAGCTGATCTTCGAGATGTTTGATGCGTCGGCTTAAGGTTGCAAGCGGAACCCCTGTGATCTCTGCAGCCTGAGTCAGATTTGTACAGGCGGCTGCTTTCACAAATAACCGCATATCATCCAGGGAATAATTTGATCTCATAAATGAAATTGAACTTCTTAATGATCACTATTTTCTATCATAAATGATATCGATAGTCTTGGCGCCTCTTGATTCGATTTTGGATTTTTTCTCATGCAACGATACTCAATGGCCTGGCCTTTGGTTTTTTCTGCTGTTTTTCTTTGGGGAAGCAACTTTCATGCGATTACAGCTCTAAACGGCGGGCCAGAGCCCCTCAGCGCTGCGACATTCCGGTTTTTGCTGGCGGCGGGAATTTTGTTGTGTCTCAGGCTATTTCAGAGAAATCAGACCTTGCAATTAACGCTGAACCAACAAATCAAGCTGGTGATATTGGGAAGCATTGGTGTCTTTACTTTTAATGCTGCGATGTTTGTCGGCCTGACGATGACCAGTGCACTTAATGGTGCTTTGATTATGGGGAGCTCCCCGGCGGTGGGTTTAATTTTGTCCCGCTTGTTGCTTGGAAGCCCGATCCGAAAAATGCAGATAGTTGGATTACTGACTGGCTTTTTGGGCATCTTTCTAGTTGTGACGCAAGGGAATATCACGCAGATCACGGTGTCGCCAGGCGATGGGTTTATTATGCTTTCATGCCTTTCTGGCTGTCTGTTTACGGTGCTGGCTAAGAAATGGGTGCCAGATGTTCCAGCAGTGCAGTTGACGCGTTGGACGATCACGTCTGGCGCTTTATTGATCACCCTGTTTGCAATGAGTCAGGAAAATGTGTGGACGCAAGCAGCTCAGTTAGATAGTCGAGCCACTTTACTGATTGTGTATATGGCTGTGGCTGGCACTGTGATCGCTTATTTCAGCTGGCTGCAGGGGAACCAGTTGCTTGGGCCTCAGAAAACCAGTCTGGCATTTAATTTAGTGCCGGTTTGCACGCTGCTGATTGCCATCTTCTTGGGACAGACACCAGAAGCCATACAGCTTGCGGGGATGGCGACTGTCCTGATTGGGATGTTGTTGGCAACCCTGACCGGGCAGCGAAAAGCCGATGTTAAGCCTGCGCCGATGGATTTTTAGGGGGACAGGCACTGTGAACCTATGGGGACAGACGCAGTTTCTCTGTTGCTTTTATGGCTTATCCTGCTGGGTTTTGTTGAGAAAGATGCCCAGTAGAATGAGTGCTACACCTGCAAGGTTGCAGAGCATCTTGATTAGTGTCTGTCCCGAAAGAGTCAGCATGACGCCAACCATCATCTGCCCGCTGACCACCAAAAGAGTGGTGCGTGTGGCCCCTAATTTCGGGAAAACCAGACTGTTCAGGGCGACAAATAATACGCCTATGATCCCATCGGCAAACGCGATTAAGGGAGCCTTTTGCGGCAAGTAAAAAGCTTCTTGATTAATGTTAACGATGAACAGCAGAATGCTCAGAAAAATGAAGCCAATCAGATGATTCCAGCATGAGGCTTTCATCGCGTTAAGGCTCACACTGAGCCGACCATTGATGACCCTGCTCAGGCCAATACAGACGCCGTTCAACAGCGCAAGGATGATAAAGAGTGCCATGTAATTTTCCTTTCAGGTGAACATGGGAAATCATTCAGGCGAGAAGATAATCAACAAACTGCCACCCGAATACACAGGACAGGCATAATATCTTTTAAGGACAGGCACCGTTGGGGAGTTCCCATCCAACCGCGCGTATCGCAAATTAATCCAAACAGTGTCTGTCCCATGAGCATGAGCGAAAGTGAGCCAGCGATTCCAAGCGGACTATTCACGGTGATTGCAGCAAGTACCACTGTGAATGCTCCGGGAGCCCCACCCAGATAGGCCCAAATCGGGGTGTTGACTGTGTTGTTGGGTACAGAGGCACGACGCTGCGAATATTTGCAGAGTAAGACAACCCCCGCGAAACCTGCGCCGACACCATGCGCTATCCAGGATGCAGTGAGCGGTGAACTGTATTGGCCTAGTTGGCTGTTCAGAAGAATCATTAGGGTTAGCAGGCCCCCGGCAGAGACGGCTAGAAGAGAAGATGCGTGCGTACATTAATGTACACTGTTCAGTAATTTTCATTGATGTACTTACTGTATTCTTCAGGTTTATAATCCTTGTTTAGGGTGATTTTTTGTTGAGTAATGCTACATAATATGCTTCGTTTAGACACTTTTAGTGCAATCCCTGTGTTTGTTTGTGTTGTGGAGCAGGGCAGTTTTTCCGCTGCTGCACAACATCTGGGGATTACAAAATCTGCTGTGAGTAAGCGTATTGCTCAATTGGAATTGTCTCTCGGGACCCGATTACTGCATCGCACGACTCGCAGTTTGCGCCTGACAGAAGCAGGGGAGCAATATTACGCATGTGCTCAAGCTGCTGTCATGAAAGCGCAAGAGGGGGAGGACAGGCTCACTCAGCAACAAAATCAACCCAGCGGACAGTTAAAAGTGACTGTCCCCATGACGTTTGGGCGGCTACATGTTGCTCCGTTAATTCCTGAATTTTTGAAAGCGTACCCAGAAATCCGGCTCGATTTGTCAATGGATGATGCCATGGTCGATATGGTTGACGGCGGTTTTGACCTGGCCATTCGAATTGGTCATATTCCGGAATCAAGTTTGATCGCCCGCAAGATCGCCCCATGCCGTAGCGTATTGTGTGCTTCTCCTGAATACATTGCTCAGCATGGTATGCCTCAATCTCCGGCAGATTTGCGTCACCATAATTGTCTGTATTACAGCTTTTTTCGTGGTGGTGCTGAATGGCGATTTGAAGGGCCCGCAGGGATAGAAAGTGTCCTGCCTCAGGGAAATTATCGCGTCAATAACAGTGAAGCGCTGCGTGAAGCTTTGCTGCACGGGACAGGTATCTGCCAGATGCCAACCTTTATTGTGGGTCCGGATTTGGCTGCCGGGAAGTTAGTGCCTGTCATGACAAATTATGTCTTACCTGTACACGCGATTTATGCGATGTTTCCGGAACGGAAACATTTACCTGCGAAAGTCAGGGTGCTGATTGATTTCCTGCGACTTCATCTGGGGACAGATCATCCTGTTTGGGATGCGCTACCTCGGTTGTGAAAACCTATAACCAGTCATTCTTTGCCTGCCGAAAAGATGAAGGTTTCGTTTTATCGTGGATGCTTCGCCCGCAAGTGATGCATGACTGAGATGGAGTACTGCGTGTATCCAGGTATCAGAGCATAATGCCAGCCGCTCCAGAATGGGTGGCTGATTTGGATGAATTTGTCCTTGTTTCTGTTCCCGGAACCGACGGCCAGTCCAATCAACCAGTTGAATGTAATCGACGAGCCGAATGGGAATCCCGTTTTGTGCTTGTTTATCCCCGATCAATGGATAGAGTTTTGGTGTTTCATTTTTCCCTTCAACGGCATTGATTCTGGACTGAATGGATGTGAAATCAGACGATTCAGGTGTGTCTGAAATGCCCGCACGAACAGGATTCAGGTCGACGTAAGCCATCGCGGCAATGAGTGCTTTGTCATCGAGTAATGCCTGACTTTTGAACCGGCCTTCCCAGAAATGTCCGGTACAGGCATCCTCTTTGTTTGCTTCAGTCGCGATAAATTGATTAAGTAATTTCATCATCCAACTGATGGAATAGAGTCGTTCACGCCATAGATTGATGATTTTGAGTGCTGCGGCTCTTTCAGCCGTAGAATGAATTTCTCCACGTAAGTACTTCTGAATCAAGACTGGCGGGAGATGAAAGGTTATCCATCGGTCGATGACCTCAAGATCAGATAATGCTGAAGCTTGTTGTCTGTTGACATGAAGAACAAGGTGGTAATGATTACTCATAATGGCATAGGCACAAATATCGATGCAAAAGACTTGAGTCAGAGCAAATAATCTTTCTTCGACCCACCCTCGACGGTGCTCATAGCTGACCCCAGTTTCTTTATCAACACCACAAAGAAATGCACTTCGGACGCAACGTGACACACAGTGATAATACTCAGTTGCATCAAGACAGATTTGCTGGTTTCTTGCTCTGGTCATGAATTTCACTCACTTTTGCTGGATAAATACACAGTATCCGGCTTGCGCTCTCTGCGAAACATGAGTTGTCGAAAAATAGCTTTAATTCTCAAACAGATGTAATTGAGTCGTTTAAATTTCATTGACATTGCGATAGCTGACAGTTTAGTGATGACTCTGAAATGCCTGTCCCAATAAGGCACCCAAAAAGACGATAAGACGGCATAGAGTGACTGTCCCAGTCATTGAGCGGTCCCAGTCATTGAGCGCGGCAATAAGTGCGCCTGTCCCGATACGAAAAGGCTCACTCAGGCAGCGGAATAAACTCCGTTTCATCACCGGGTACAACCGGAAATTGCTGATTGCGCCAATCTTCTTTGGCTTGCTCAATCCGCTCTTTCCGGCTGGAGACGAAGTTCCATTCGATGAAGCGTGGGCCGATGTTTTCGCCTCCGATGATGGCGATTCGGGAAGGTTCTGCTGCTTCAATTTCAATGCCTTCCTGTGGAGAAAAAATGGCCATGCTGTGTTCAGGCAGGACGGAGTCTTTTGCGCTGACCTGGCCTTGAGCTATGTATAGCGCCCGTTCATCGGCCATGGGGAGTGTCAGACGTTGGCCGGGTTGAAGTTCTGCTTCCACATATAAAGTGTCCGCAAATGTTTTGACTGGTGCGGTCACACCATAGGCTGTGCCCATCATCACACGCACGGGTACACCTTTAACCTGAAGTGCAGGAATGGTATCTGACGGATAATGATGAAACGCCGGTTCGCATTCCTCATCCTGAACGGGCAGAGCCAGCCAGAGTTGAAGGCCGTGCAAGGTATGTGCTTTTGCGGTCACGTCATAGCGTTCACGCTCTGAATGGACGATGCCACGGCCAGAGATCATCAGATTGATATCGCCGGGTTTGATAGGCTGCAGATGCCCTAAGGAGTCACGGTGAAGAATCTCCCCGTCAAACAAATAGGTGACAGTGGCAATACCGATGTGGGGATGGGGACGGACGTTGATGCCTTCACCGGCCGGGAAGTGTGCTGGTCCCATGTGATCAAAGAAGATCCAGGGACCGACCATTTTTTGTTGAATAGTCGGTAATAAGCGACGTACTGAAAATCCACCCAGATCTTTTTCTTTCGGGGTCAGGATCTGAATGATTGCACCGCAGGCTCCACTGGAATTACAGGGTTGCTCTGCGTCTTTGAAAGTATTGCTCATGAAAACCACCTTATTTGAAAGCCTTGAATGCTTTCAGTATGGAAGATCATGAGTAATGTGCGAGTGGGGTATTTCAGGGTGCCAGTCGGCACCCCGGAGTGAATTTTAAATCAGCGGCTGGAAGGAATCAGACGCTGTACCGCAAACGACTGGCCCCCTTCTTCGGAAATATTGATGGTCAGGGTATGTGCTGCTTCACGATGGCTGTAGACAAAAGCTCTGCCGTTTTGAACCGTGGTGTAGTGTGATTTCTGACTTGGGACAGTCACATCAACATTGGCCTGTGGCACGCCGTCTTTTTGAACCTGAACCCAGGCACCACCTCTTTGTGGAGATACATCAACAGTGAGTTCAGCAAAAGCGGATGCGGAAAGAGTCAGTGTACTCAGTACCAGCGCAGGTAGGAATGTTTTCATCATGCTTACTCCAAAATAAACGTGTGATGTGGAAAGGATGAATCGTATTGATGGTGTAGAGATTAAATGTGATTTAAATCACAATCCATATCGATTTATCTTTCATCTTGTTCGAAAAATCAGAACAAGGTTTGCATCAGAAATGAGCTATCCAATAATGCGCTCTAACTTTATGATAGGCTTGCGTTTGTCAGGAAAGACACAGTATTCAGGATGGAACAATGACAACCAATACGGAAACACAACAGGTTTCTCTCCGGCCAGCCACTCTGGCAGATCTAGCTTTTTTATTCACTCTGCGCGATCTGACGATGAAGACTTATCTGGAACAGGCGGGTGTACCGAGTGACAGAGAAGCTTCGCTGGAGCGGATTTTGTATCAGTTTGAACATGCACAGGTGATTGAAGTCGATGGTCAGAATGCGGGACTGCTGAAAGTCAGTTATTCGTATGAGCAACGGCTGTGGTCTCTGCATCAAATTCAAATCTTACCTCAGTATCAAAATCGTCAGATAGGCCGCACCCTGATTGGTCAGTTGATTGCGCGAGCATCTGTAAAAGGTGACCATCTCGCGCTGAGCGTACTGAAAATTAATCCGGCAAGGCATTTGTATGAGCGGCTTGGTTTTGACAACGTCGGTGAAACAGAACAAGAAATACTGATGCAGTGCCAGCCTGGTATTGCTCAGGGAAAAATGATTGATATTGAGCCGGTGACACGCGCAGAGCGTGCCCGGCTGGTGGATATTTTTCTTGAGTTAGAGGCGTATTATTTTGCAGATCAGGCAGCCTCTCAGTCGGAAATTGAAGCCTATCTGACCGACTCACTTTTTGCAGAACATTCAGGCGTCCGTGTTGTTGCGGCTTATACAGGCGGCGTGATTGTCGGGTTTGCGACTTACAGCATCCTGTATCCGTCCCCTAAGTTGTCCGGCCAGATGTTCATGAAGGATTTATTCGTTGCGGCCAGCGCACGGGGTCAGAAAGTGGGACAGGCATTGATGCGGTATCTGGCAAAGGATGCTTTCACGAAGGGGTGTCGCCGTCTGGACTGGACCGCAGAGCGCACAAACCCTGGGGCCGGGCGCTTTTATCAGTCCATTGGCGCCTCGCAAGTTGCAGAGAAAGAATATTACCGCTTTTCGGATGAGGCGCTGGCAGCTTTTGCATCTGGTCGCGACCAGATACCACAACATTGAAACAGAAAGGATTTAGGATGAAAGTGATTCGCAGTCAGGAATTTACCGCCCAGCGGGCGTGGGGAGCGATGGACATTGCCAATATGAAAGGGATCACGACCCGCTTGCATTGGACGGATCAACCTTACAAATGGCATATCAACGATGGTGAGGAAGTCTTTGTTGTGCTCGATGGCGAAGTGGAAATGTTTTACCGAGAAGCCGGTGTGGCGCGGTCTGTGAGCTTGGGTGTCGGGGATATCTTTTATGCTGCGGTGGGCACGGAGCATGTCGCACATCCGAAAGGTGAGGCGCGAATTTTGGTGATTGAAACCGAAGGCAGTGTCTGACAAAAAAAGGCGCAGAACGATCAGGGGGAATGAGACGAACTGCGCCATTCGGGAGGCTGCCTGGCGACCGAGACTGAAGCCAGCAGCTTTACGCCATCAATTAATAGACCGTGGCATAAATCTCAACGTTTGCCGATTCACCGGTATTGTTTAACAGGAAATGGATATAACCGGATTGCTCGGATTTCATTTCGATAAACTCCTGATGGCCCGCGTAAGTGGAGGCCGCGTCGTATTGTGTCTCCGTTGGCCAGTGTGCCTGAGCTGCATACAAATTGGTATTTCCAGGCTGGTTATCGGATGTCGGTGTCACCCAGACACGCACGGACTGTCCGGCATTTGGCACGTGAATCGCCAGATAACGCTGCGCTGAAACTTGTATTGTTTGCGGCTGATCCGCAGTCAGCACAATGGGCGTCAGATCATCAGCGGGTTGTGTTCCCGGAGGCGTTGGATTGTCGGCAGCCACCTCTGCAGATGCCGTCAGGGACACTTGGCTGAATGCTTCCCGGCCAGTCACGCTCAGGTAATAGCGACCCGGTTTAATGAATCCATCCGCTTGCGGTGTGAAGTCAAGGATTTCGTCGCTGCCCGGCGCGAAAGCGGTAAAGTCGAAGTCGTAGTAATGGGCGACACGGCCAAAGCTGGCGTAGAGATCGGCATCTCCGTCTCCGGTAATTCGCATAGAAAATTCACGTGTTTTTGCCGGAATATCAACGTAGTACAGGTGCTCACTGTAGGCTTCGCCTGCCAGCGTGACCGGGGAGTTCAGGCTCAATGGCGTTGCCTTATCTGGCGTTGGCTGCGGATCTGGCGCAGGTTCACCCGGTTCTTGCGTGGATTCAACGGTCAGCAGCCATTGATTGAACGCAACCCCGTATGTATTTCCCAGTGTTTTGGCCGTTTGGGTCCATTGGGTGTAATCCCCCTGACGGCCAGCAGACAGCAGAGTATTAACTTCGTCAGGATGGTTTTCCATCAGGAAACGCACGGCCAGATAGCCCCAGCGGTAAATTCTGTTCAGATCGTGATCATATGTTGTCGACAAGACTTCAGACAGAGAGTAAGTCTGCTCCCGGGCCAGTTCGACAGCGGCAGTGTAACCTTGTTTGTAGTGCATATACTCCGCAAATCCTTCCAGCCACCACACCGTGTGACCCGGACTCAGAACATCATTGAAATCGCCGTACAAATTGAAGCGGCCATCCAGATAATGCACATACTCATGTTCCAGGTTCAAAATGCTGTAACCTTCGGCATATTCATTGCGGTATGCCACGAATCTGGCCTGGTTTTGCGGGTCTGCCGGATTGCCTTCCAGATACTGACCGCCGTTGTTGGTGGTATTGCCAAATAGGAAATTGGAATAACTGACGTAATCTGCATTGTTATCAAAAACAACAACTTCAACCGTATCATTCAGGTCGTCTGTCACCGGCTGATAACCAGAATTCACAACCTGATGAAAATCTGCTTCTTTGTCGGCAAGGATAGCGCAGACGTCAGCTGCCTGAGCCTGTGTCATGTGTTGCGCACGAACGATCGCCGGACCTTCGCAGTTGTATCGGAAGGGCATCACAATGGCTTCAAGCTTTGCCTTTGCGTCTTTCACGCCGAGTGATTCTGCTTTGTCGGGGGCAAAGTAGTTGATCATTTCTGCAATGCCAACCCACATCTTGTTGCTCTTCCCACCCAGCGGATAACGCTGCAGCAGAGATTCAAGGATCGACAACACCTGCTGACGAGTGCTTTGGTGCGGTGTGACTAACAGTCGGCCCATTTCTCGTGCGGCATTGGTCACAATGAATTCAGCTTCAGTGCCGAGCGCCCATTCGTTATCCAAAACGAATTGATGTAACTGCGTCAGATATTCCGGGTGTTGGGCCAGATCATCATAAAAAGCATCCAGGCTGATGTGGCCGCTCATGGCGCGGAACAAATTATTGAGTGCGTCAACGAATTGAAGATCCTGCGCTGTTTCCGGTGTGAACTGATGCATCAGCTGCAGCTGATTTGCCATGGTCAGCGGCAGCTGGCGGATATTGTCGACCATCACTGTCATGCTTTTCAGAGCTGCGACTTGTTCTCTGCCGCTTTGCGCAGCGTAAGGGGAGGCCAGAAACGCGTTGATTGTCCCGGCAAGTGCGATATCCAGTGCGTCGGAAAAATCCCCGTACTGTGCTTTATTCGGATATCGCACGTAATAGGCGGCCCGAACAAATTCGCCCAGATTTTCAATCACAGCAGCTTGCTCCGCTTCACCCTGATACCCTTGGATCTGAAGCATTAACTGCTGTTGAATATTCAACAGGCTGTTCTCACTGAACAGGGTATTCAGTGTTTCTGGTGGCGCTGAAAACCATGCATTCCGACAATCCAGGTCTGCCTGCTCAATGTCCGTGACAGGGGTTGGAGAAGCCAGTAAAGCTTCAATTTCGCAGGCAGGCGCTGCGGATGCATTGTTCGCATAGAGACCAGCTGCAACAAGCAGTGCCAGCGCTGAGTGTCTGAAACCGGATTGTAAATTGTTCATATAAGCAACCTGTTGATTTGCGTGGAGTAAAGAAACGCGTTATACCAACAAGCAATAAAAATGCATTAGGTTGAATATGAAACTAAGATATTGGTTCACAAAACAACAGCATCGTATATGAGGGAATCTGGATGTGAGCTGTGGAAGTGGCTTGCTGGAATCTGAGTAAGGTTGCGGCGGGCTTGATCCTAATGGACGTTTTGAGCTGAAACTGAATCTCGCTCACTGAAATGCAAGTGATATTCCTGTCATTTACATTATGAGAAACGAAAGAAATCACAAAATAAACCTTTCTATCAGGCCCAAGTCAGAGATCAGCCTTTATTCTTTGAAGGGACAGCTATATTCAACTCAAACAATATTAAATATTCCTTATGGAAATCTTCGCGACTGAATCGTCGATGGTAGGTCAGCCTCTGCGGCGTGATTCTTTGTCGTGGCTCTTGCTGCCAGCCAGCATGAAGGGTCACAGCCGGATGCAGGTCACCAGACAGTGAGAGAGTAATTATGTATTCCCGACGTTTTGATACGCCACTCAGCCATTTTTCTCCTGACGCCTTACAAAGTGAATTAAATGTCATGCTGGATCCGGCATCTCGTACCTGGCTTCAGGTTGGCAGAGACAAAATCCTGGATTGCCGCACGCTCGAGCTGGCAGTGAATACGCTGTTGCTCACCAGTGCGATGGCACAGCGTAAATTGGGTGAAGAAGCACTCAGATATCAGCCGGAAGGGACGCACTGGCAAGTGGATCAGGCTGCTCGGTTACTCTTGTTACTGACGCTCAGAAGCATTGTCCCTGCCGTGAACTGGCCGGAATTAATGCTTTCAATTTACCGCCAGTTTGATGACAGTGAAAAGATTGTCACGGTTCGGGCTTTAGACTGGCTGGCAGAAAATCATGAGTTGAATCCCATTGCGGTGGAGACTGTGAATACCTCGAATCTCAACCTTTTCTCGGCGCTGGCACTGAAAAATGCTTACCCTGTGAAATTCTTAAATGAATGTACTTTTCTAAAGCTGGTACAAAAAGCGGTGCTGTTGGACTTGAATCTTGAACAGATTGAAGGTTTGCCGCTGCGTCAGTCGCCGGAACTGACCAAATTGTGTATGGGTCTGGTGTGTGAGCGGTTACATGCTGAGCAGGATATTCCACCGAGTATCTGGCTGGGGATGCGATATCGGTATTTGTCTGATCAAGGTAAAGACCTCTATTTGGGTAATGTATTCTCAGAGTCTGAGCAGCATCAGTATTTTACGCTGTTAGGACTGGTGAATAATGGGGCACAGGAATGCCCAGCCGACTTCTGGCAACAACTGGCGAAGTCAGCTTTTTCCATGGCGTCGCACATTCGTCCGCTTGCCGATGAATTGCTCAGTGAGGCGCGATTCTCGCGAACGTCTTCATGTTTCAATGCCGGTCATTTTCGGACACCATAACTTCTGGGGACAGACATCATTATTCGCTTTCGCTGAAGGTTTTTAGCGGGACAGTCACAGAAAAGGAAGTGGGTCTGTCCCGTTAGTGGTCTGAGGGAGTGGATTAATCCGTCGGGTAGTAGGCGTTACATGTCAGGGGATTTGAGCTTGCATACTGATTTCTGGGTTGACTCAAATCGGTATAACGGTCTCCCAGAGTGAGAGGACCCGCGAAGATTGCTTCCGTAGCGATGGAGCAGGCATCATTGCCATCGGCTTCGGTACAAAAATTAGCAGGGTAGACGGAATTAATCGCGCCAAGGATGATACCATTGCCTTCTTGCCCGCATTGCCAGTTAAATCCGGCCAGATATTCCCAGTGACTTCTGTGACCGAAAAGCAACCGGATCATGTCGTCTTCATAAAGGCCGTTCCAGTTAAAGGTCCATAAGAAGATCGAATTGATATGTGACTTGTGAGAAATATCACCGCTGAGATAATTCAGATTATTCATATCCCAGGAAGGACCGGTGTGAGTCCCGAGATCGCCCAGAAATGGATTCCCGGCAGATAACCCGCATTGCAGCCCCCAAGATTGACATTGCTGAGCCGCGAGATTGGTATCCTGGTTGCTGTCTGCTTCAATAATAAATGTGCTTTCCTTTTGCAGGTTTCTTTGAACGATTTCATTTCTGACAACTTGCGTATAAGTCGTATTTAACTGACTGGCTGGCCAGACCCCCCAGTATTTCCGGACGGTATTGTCACCGGTACCTAATGTATCAAACACAATGTGAGTCAGCGCCTGATAATCTGCATGGGTTGCATGGCCGGTTTTTACGTCCAGCCAGACAGCACCAATCTGGCTGTTGTTTATCCCAGAAACGCCTGTCCCTGTAAGGGCTGTCTCGAGAACATCCGATAAGTTATAAGCTGTCGTATCTCCCCGGTGATAAGCGCACCATAAATCTCGCGTACAGCGGCGATGAGCGGGGATGTTTTTGGCAAGCGATATATCCACTTCTATCGCATTTAAATGGTCGTCAATGGCGTGATTCACTGCTTCAGGGCTATTGGCTCTGTGTGCAAACAACCATGCGCCATTTGAAGCAAACGTTTGAGAGGGGCTGATGAAAATAACGATGAAAATAATAAAAAAATGCTTATTCATTATATTCTCCGTGAATATTGTTTGAAAAAGTTGAGGCCAGTCAATTTATCATGATCTGGTTCTCTATAAAAAATCATGCGGGTTCCCTGCTAAATGGTGATTCCCGGAATCACAAGTGGAGGGCTTAATGTGCCTGTCCCTATATCTCGTAAGAGGGGCTTGCGGTGTCTGTCCCTCTATCTCTCTATCTAACAGACAGAAGATGACTTACTGTGCCTGTCCCGGTTAGATAAAACTCATTTGAACATGTGCCTGTCCCAGTTTGATATAACGTATTTAAGAAATCGGCTGAACAGAGCGCCATCTATTGATGGATCTTTGGTGAGAAAACTTTGGAGCAACATGAATGGGATCAAAGCGGGCTTGAAGAAGTCGATCATCTATCTTGGCATGATGATTGTTCTGGCCCTCGTTTTTCAAATGGCTGTAGGGCGTGTAACGCATAGTACGACGACAATTGCGGCGTTGATGGTGTCCATTGCACTGGCGCTCAGGTTACAGTTGAAGCATGTGCCAGTGTTGTCTGTCCTCGTTGTGGCATATCTTGGCCTTGAGCGTCAGATGCAATGGTTTTTACTGGCAGGTCTGAATGATAAGCATGTCTACAGCATTGTATTGAATGGCATGTATTATTGTTTGCCTGTTGTTGGGGCTGTTCTGCTGGAGAAAGTTTGCCGGAAATGCGAACGCTGGATTGGTTAATGGGCTCGGACCATGCTGAGGTCACAACCCAAACAAAACAGCCACATTCAAGATGTGGCTGTCTGATCAACTGGCGGAACGGCGTATCTCTTCAGTTAGTTGATATTCATGAGCCCGGATGGCTTGTATTCATTGGCAACCGCTCCCGGTTTTTGAACTTGTGACTGAGCTGCGGATCGCCATTCACGGAAGTCGTGTCCGGTCGGGGCTTGCGACACCCGTAAGCCAAATTCTGGCAACACGGCAAACAGATGGTCAAAAATATCAGACTGAATCCGTTCATATTCCACCCAGATGGTTGTATTGGTGAAACAATAGAGTTCGAGCGCTATCCCGTCATGTGTTGGGGGTAACTGGCGTACCATCAATGTCATTTGCTGGTGGATGTTTGGGTGATGACGCAGGTATCGCTCCAGATAAGCCCGGAAGCTCCCCAGATTTGTCAGGCGACGGCCATTGATCCGGCAGGCTAAATCTGTATGACTCTGGGCATTGTACTGGCTGATTTCTTCCACTTTATCCTTCATGTAAGGCTCAAGCAGCTTCGCTTTTTGCAAGTAATGAATATCGGATTCGGACAGAAAACTGACGCTGGTTGCATCAATCAGCAGGCTGCGTTTAATTCTGCGCCCGCCGGATTGTTGCATGCCTTTCCAGTTTTTGAAGGAGTCAGATATCAGCGCATAAGTGGGAATTGTGGTGATGGTTTTATCCCAGTTCTGAACTTTCACTGTGGTCAGGCTGATATCAATCACATCGCCATCAGCACCGTATTTTGGCATCTCCAGCCAGTCGCCGACACTCAGCATCTTATTTGCAGAGAGCTGGATTCCGGCAACTAAACCCAGAATGGGGTCTTTAAACACCAGCATGATAACTGCGGTCATGGCTCCCAGACCACTCAGCAGAATCACCGGTGATTTACCAATCAGAATCGAAGTGCTCAGCAGCACTGCGACCACAAAGAAGATTATTTTCAGGCTCTGGGAAATACCGCGTAAAGGCATATTCCGGCCAGCCTGGGTCCGTCCGAGTAACACTTCAATCACACCCAGTACAGCATACAGGGTCAGCAGGCTGTAGAGTACAATCCATAACGAGGTGAATGTCTGAAGAATTTCGTAAACGGCGCTGTCGTCAGAAAGCCAGAGCTGTGCCTGAATGGCAATGACAATCCCCTGAATCAAAAGTGCGAAGCGGCTGAACAGTTTTTTTCCGAAAACTACCTGATGCCAGCGTGTTTCACTATGGCCGGTAAAACGGTTGAGCCACAGAATGACCCCACGATGCAGCACCAGATGAATCACAATAGAAATTGCGGCAATCAGGCCGAGGGCTTCGCCTAAATCAATCAATCGCTGAACATCAATTTGATGTGCGTTGAACCATTCCGTAATCATGTAAAAAACGTTGCCTTCTCTCATTCACTGGCGGCCAATGTAGCATGAAAGTATCAAAACAAACACGATTGGAAGACGGATATTGATGTGATTACCGGGCAGGCTGCTCTCTGGTGATGAAGGAGTAAACAACTGGAACCAAAGAGTCATATTTTTGAAATAATATGCTTGTTGTTGCACTTTAAATACTGAATAATTGACAGATATGAAAATTTCATTTTTCGACGCATGTCAACGGGTGATGGCTGCTCAGTAAATTGAAATGAAGTGCAAATGGCTAGACAGGGAGATCACAGAAATTCATGGATAATCGCGAAGAACTCTGGCGTCGGTATTATGAGCGAGCGTTGGGGCGTAATCACAACCAATTAGCAGAGAGAGCCTTCGAAATAAACCAAAGTGGTGTGGAGATCGTGGTGGATTGCGGCTGCGGGACAGGCAGTGATATTCAATTTTTCAGCAATCTTGGTTATCGGGTACATGGTTTTGATATCAACGCGGATGCGATTGCACTGTGCAGACAGCGCTTTTCAGAGAACTCGCAGGTCGAGTTGATGCAAAGCAGCTTTGAGCACTTTGATTACCCGGCGGCTGGCATTGTGTATGCCAGTAACAGTTTGTATTTTTCCTTGCCTGATGTGTTTCAGGATACCTGGGCACATATGACTGATTGTCTGGTGAGCCGGGGAGTATTTGCCGGGGATTTCATGGGTGTTGAGGACGACTGGGCGACAGGGCATCATCAGGTCATCAATGCGTTTACCCGAGATGAAATTCAGGCGCTTTTTCATGATTTTGAAATCATTGAATTGTCTGAGCGAAATGAAATGGGGTCAACGGTGCTGGGGAAACAGAAGCGCTGGCATACTTACAGTGTGTTGGCGGTCAAAAAAGAAAACCGGACTCATCCGTTTATTTTTTGAACCTGCCGTGCTGTTGAAAGTCCGATGGTGACAAGCATAAAAAGGGGATGAACCGATTCATTGTGGCTTTTATCCCCCTTTGTTTTTTATTCTCCGCGCGGGATATTCTGCAGGTGCAGAATAAAATCGTCGGGCTTCATGGTCTCATCATTGAAATATCGGTAAATCTCACTGGATGTGGCTTGCTGAGCAATCGGGCTGACCGCCATGGAGTCCACAATACTGGGGATCATTTGCCCGGTCTTCGCAGCGGTTTCCATATCTTTCTTGGCATTAATTGAACAACTGTTGAAGCCATTCAGTTTGATATCACTTCTGGCAGGCAGTGCTCCTTTGACTCGGTTGAAGGTCTTCAGAAATTCAGGGGAAGACAGGGTTTTGCTGACAACTGCCGCGGTCATTTCATCCGTTCGCGGGCTGTTAAACAGTGCGAAACTGTCCATATTGTAAATAAACCCCGGGTGTCTGGAAGGAGCAGGGTAGCAGGCAATATCCGTGGGCACTTTAGCATGGCTGGCCAGCAGATCGCCCAACACCCAGTCCCCGGAAATCTGAAACGCACGTTCGCCTTCAATTAACAGCTGTGTGCCTTCATCCCAACGCATGTGCGACATGCCTGGCTTGACTAAACGGCTGATCGCTCGGAAACGATGGAGGATCTCGTGCGTGGTGTCGCTGTTCAGGACGGCAGGATCCATCTGGATAAATGCCCGCTGATAATAGTCAGCGCCCCCATATCCAAACGCCAGATTTTCAAATAACAAAGCAACCTGCCATTGATCTTTCCCAAGTGCCAGCGGTTCAACGCCGTTTTTTTTCAGGCGCTCGAACACATCAATGAGGGCATCCCAACTTTCGGGCACGGCAAGACCGTATTGTCGCAGGACTTTTTGGTTGATCCACATCCAGTTCAGGCGGTGGATGGCAATGGGAATCGCAACATAGCGTTGCTGATACTGATTCACCTGCTGTGCGACTGGCAGAAGGTTGTCATGCCAGTTTTCATCTTTGGCGACCTGTTCCAGTTCATGCAGAAAGCCAAGCGCTGCCCAGGATTGAATCGAAGGACCTTCCAGCTGAACAATATCCGGGGGGGTACCTGCAATTGCCCGAGCCTGAAGAATCGACATCGCAGTATCGCCGCCACCACCCGGGATCGGTTGATCCAAGAGGCTGACACCAGCCTGTAACAGCGCATCTTTCACCAGATTAAAGGCTGCAACTTCACCTTTTGAAGTCCACCAATGCAGAAATTCAATCTCTTTGGGAGCGGAAGTTGGTGCATTGTTGTTTGCTGTGACCTTGCCAGAAGAGAAACAAATCAGCAGGCAAAAGAGAAAAAATGGTTTCATGTGTCGCTCGTTAGTCGGATATCAACAACCAGGCCTTGCTCAGGATGATTATGCAGCGTTAAATCACCCCCGTGGCTGCGTGCAATACTGCGGGAAATGGTGAGGCCCAGCCCGGAGCCCAGTTCATCTTGCGGGTTGACCCGAAAATAAGGTTCGAAGACTTTTTCGGCCCACTTTTTATCCAGTCCTGGTCCGTAGTCACGGAATTGGATCTGAATGTCTATCTCAGTACTTTGCATTGAAATATCGACTCTTTCTCCGTATTTCACTGCATTATCAACAATGTTGTAGAGGCAGCGTTTAATTGCGAGAGGTTTACCCAGATACAACATGGGCGTGTCGGCCGAAAAGGTCACTGTATGCTCATTTCTATTGTAGTAACTGGCGCATTGTTCAAGCATTTGCGTGATATCAATCCATTCCGGTTCTTCATGGATATCGGTATCCCGGATACATTGCAGGGCACCTTTGAGCATCAGATCAAATTCATCAAGTATCTTCTCGAACCGAGCTTTGGCCTGCTCATCGTCCAGCATTTCCGTCCGCAGTTTCAGGCAGGCAAGGGGCGTTTTCAGATCGTGAGATATCGCACCAAACAGCATTTCCCGGTCACGGATATAGGAACGGACTCTGCGATTCATTTTATTAAATGCGCGCACGGCAGCTTTCGCTTCAAGACTGCCTTCTTCCTCGACTTCTTCCACATAGAGCTGTCCGCCCATTAACGTCGCTGCTTTGGCCAGTCGCCGAATTGGCCGGATTTCCTGGCGCAACAGCCAAACAGTGCACAACACGAGTAACAGGGAGGATATCCCCAGGAATATCAGTTGCTTCTGATCAATGAACTGAGGGGACAAGGTTGAAAAGGGGACAGGCAGTGTTGCAGCCAGATAAAACCATTCGTTGTCGGACATCTGTACTTGCATGACCACAATGGGCAAATCCATATCGCCCAAAGCAAGGCTGTAACTGGCCCAGATTTCAGGCAGGGCATCCAGTTTAATGCCGGAGTTAAATACCCGAAGATCCTGGCGCTTGCTCAGGGCAACATGAATTTGGTTTGTTTTACGGATTTTCTGGTGGAGCATCTGGCTGGCGGTTGACAGCAGGATGTCTGTCCGGCTGTTCTCAATCAGGGGTGTTGTGGGCAGCAGTCGTTGGTTAATCGAAATAAAAAATCGTGTCCCGCCCATTTCACGAATCTGGTTGAGGATCAGGTATCGGTAGTTCACGGGCAGCGCATGGAAATAGTTGTAGGTATCCGCTGCATTCGACATCAGACTTTCCATGGTTTTTTTCAGGTTATCCACTTCTTTGCTGGCATTGGACTGATACCAGATGAGACCGGCAATCAGTTCCGCAATAATAATCACGATCAGCAGTGTTGCCCCGATGCGAAAAGTAATCGAGGAAAAAAGTGACTGAACGCTGCTCAACCTCATATCGCCCCGCAGCTTCAGGAGAGAACATCGCTGGCAAGCATGTACCCTTTATTTCTGACGGTCAGAATCAGGGTGCGCTCATCATCATGTAAATGTTTTCTCAGTCGGCTGATTTGTACATCAATGCCCCGTTCAAAGGGATCGGCATCCCGCCCCCAGATACACCGGGCAATATCATCGCGGCTGAGCAACTGATTGGGTTTATCCAGCATCAGGCTAATCAGATTAAAATCTGCACCGGACAACTGAACCACCTTGCCGTCGGGACTGATCAAGCGGCGTTTGAGCAGATCACAGGTCCAGCCGGAAAAGCGTAACTGATGGGGGGCTACCGGGTCATCCTGCGACACTTGTGTGCGTCGGAGCAGGGCCTTGATTCGGGCCAGTAATTCTCTCGGACTGAAGGTTTTGGTGATGTAATCATCGGCGCCGATTTCAAGCCCGGCAATCCGGTCGACTTCATCGGTGACTGCGGTCAGCATAATGATTGGCACATTCGAGCGTTTTCGGATCTGGCTGCATAAGGTCAGTCCGTCATCGCCCGGCAGCATGATATCCAGAATAATCAGGTGTGGCTCTGTGTGATGCAAATGCTTCCACATTTCTTCCCCGTCACAGGCAGTGAGAACTTTAAATTCCGAACGACCCAAATATTCGGTGAGTGCATCCCGAAGTTCCTGATTATCGTCCACAATGAGTATGGTTTTCATATCCCTTGATTCCTCATACCAATTCGTACGTCAGAGCATTGTTATTGTGTTTTGTGATGCTTTTGAAGCGCCAATGCTTGGAGTGCTCTCAATTCTTTTCAGATATTTGATTGAGGCTCCAGATTTTGCGGCTTCGTTACATCGTTGAAGCAAAACCGCAGCAAGGTAATCAGTGCTATATAGCTTATTTTTCATCCATGCTGCAATTTATATGTGTAACAAAGCACTTACAAAATCATTCGCTTTTTTAACCTATCCGGTCTGTTAATTCTTTAATTTAGAAGCGGGTTATATTTCATTACACAAGGAATTGAACATGATCAGTAGTGCGTTTGGATTATTGCAACGGATTGGCCGGTCGCTGATGCTGCCTGTCGCCGTATTGCCGGTGGCCGGCTTATTATTAGGGATAGGTTCCGCGAATTTCTCTTGGATGCCAGATTTAGTGTCTGACATTATGGCGATGTCCGGCGATGCCGTTTTTGGAAACCTCGCTTTAATTTTTGCCATCGGTGTTGCGCTAGGCCTGTCGGATAATGACGGAGCTGCCGGATTGGCAGCAACGGTTGGTTTTGCCATCATGACGGCGACTATGGGCGTGATGGCGAAACTGCATGGCATTGAGCCTGCAACGATTTTGGGTATCCCAAGCCTGAATACTGGGGTATTCGGCGGCATTATGATTGGTGCGGTGGCTGCCTATCTGTTTAACCGCTTCCATAATATTCGTTTACCTGAATATCTGGGATTTTTTGCCGGTAAGCGTTTTGTACCCATCATTACCGGGATCACCGCAATTTTCCTGGGGATCTTCCTGAGCTATGTCTGGCCGCCGGTTGGGAATGCCATCGATAGTTTCTCGCACTGGGCTGCGTATCAGAGCCCGACAACGGCCTTCGGGATTTATGGTTTTGTTGAACGCTCGCTCATTCCTTTTGGTCTGCACCATATCTGGAACGTGCCATTCTTCTTTGAAGTGGGTGAGTATGTGGATCCGGAAACCGGGAAGGTGATCAAAGGTGAGATTCAGCGTTATCTGGCTGGTGACCCGACCGCAGGGAATCTGGCGGGTGGCTATCTCTATTCGATGTGGGCACTGCCTGCCGTCGGTCTGGCTATTTATCACTCAGCACGCCCGGAAAAACGTGCACTGGTCGGCGGTATCATGGCTTCTGCTGCGTTGACGTCCTGGCTGACCGGTATTACTGAACCCATGGAATTCTCGTTCCTGTTTGCCGCCCCTGTGCTGTATGTGATCCACTGTATTCTGACCGGTATTGGCTTTGCACTGGTGACCACATTCGATATCCATCACAGTGTCACGTTTGCCCATGGTGCGATTGACTTCCTGATCTATTTCCCGCTGTCGCAAAATGCCTGGTTGTTCATTGTGATTGGTCCGCTTTGGGCGCTGATGTACTACACCATTTTCCGGGTGCTGATTGCGAAGCTGAACCTGATGACGCCGGGGCGTGAGCAAGATGCGGAATCCGTCAGCAACTTGTCTGAAATTGGCACAGAGCTGGCCGAGAATCTGATTCAGGCTTTGGGCGGTAAAGGCAATATCAAGCATGTGGATGCCTGCATTACCCGTCTTCGTGTGAGTTTGCGTGATATGGGGAAAGCCGATATTCCTAAAATCAAGCAGTTGGGTGCCCGGGAAGTGCTGGTGGTTGGTGATAATCTGCAAGCTATCTTCGGAACTCAGTCCGACAACATCAAGACTGAAATGAATGCTGCATTGATTGCGTCGCAATCATAAAGGCACGCCCGTGTTGCAAGGTCGGTTGAGGCGCTTGCGAAGGTATGTACAGCTTGTTCCCTTCCCCCGGAATAAGCTGTCAATGAAAAGTCGGGTTGCACAAGTGCGCTTCCCGGCTTTATTTTGTTGATTCATCTTGAATCAGTAAGGTGCCAAATCAATCCGTTCATCGTGAATCTGACTGGCTTTCAGGATAACGGGAATGGCTTTTGAAATGGGGGTATCACTCAGATCGCCTTTACTGTCCAGTGCAACCAGTGGATTGGTTTCCGGGAAGTAAGCCGCCAGATTGCCAGCGGGGATATCGTAACCAATGAGTTTGAATCCTTTGACCTGACGTTCAATGCCATCCGCAGCCAATGAGGTGACATCCACCCGATCACCCACATTCAGGCCCAGAGCTTCAATATCGGCCGGGTTCATCATGAGCACTTTTCGCTCGCCGGAAATACCGCGGTATCTGTCTTCAAACCCATAAATGGTGGTGTTGTACTGGTCGTGAGAGCGAACGGTCTGCAGGACAAACACGGGGTCTTCACTGAGTTGCCGGAGGTTGGCAGCCAGCAGATGTTCCGGCAGCGGGTGTGTCTTGAATTCGGCTTTACGCGAGTCCGTTTGCCAGATCCGTTCAGCAGCACTGTTGCCCAGATAAAACCCGCCGGGTTGCTTGAGCTTTCGGTTCATGTCTGAAAATCCTGGAATGACATCTGCAATCAGCTCACGAATCCGATCGTAGTCTTCTGTCAGCTTTAACCAGTCCACGGGCTGTTTGCCGAGCGTTGCCTGAGCTATACCGGCGATGATGGCAGGCTCTGAACGCATTTCACCGGTATCACTTTCAACAACACCTCCGGAAGCGTGCACCATGCTGAAGGAGTCCTCAACCGTGACCGATTGCGGGCCATTTTTTTGCAGGTCGATATCTGTCCTGCCCAGGCAAGGCAGGATCAGGCTGTCTTTACCGGTGATCAGGTGCGTCCGGTTCAGCTTGGTGGCGATGTTCACCGTGAGATTGCAGTTCGACAGGGCTTGCTGTGTTAACCGTGTATCCGGTGTCGCCGACGCAAAATTGCCACCCAGCCCGATGAATACTTTGCTCTCACCTGCGAGCATGGCCTTGATCGCATGAACGGTGTTGTGGCCATGCTGTGTCGGCGGTGAAAAGCCAAAGGTTGCTTCGATCGCCTGATTAAAGGCAGGGGCCGGTTTTTCGTTGATCCCCATTGTTCGGTCACCCTGCACATTACTGTGACCCCGTACAGGACAAACCCCCGCGCCGGGCTTGCCGAATTGCCCAAACAGGAGCTGGAGATTACTGATTTCCTGAATGGTATTCACGGAATGTTTATGCTGCGTCAGACCCATCGCCCAAGTGATGATGACCCGCTCGGACTGCCGGTAAAGGTGAGCAGCATATTCGATGTCATCCTGGCTGAGTCCGGATTGCTCAACAATGGCGGACCAGTCGGTCTGTTCCACTTCTGTCAGATATTGCGTCATGCCCGTGGTATGCGTCTGGATAAATTCCTGATCGAAAATCGACGGGCGACCGGCCAGCATTTCGGTTTTGTCGGTTTCGAGCAGTGATTTCACCATGCCGCGAACCACAGCCATATCGCCGCCCAGTTTGGGCGTGAAATAATGACTACTGATTCGGGTTGCGCCGCCTGTCAGCATTTCAGCAGGAGATTGCGGGTTGGTAAAGCGTTCCAGGCCACGTTCTTTCAGGGGATTCATCGTCACAATCGCAGCACCGCGACGTGCTGCTTTACGCAAGGTGTCCAGCATGCGTGGATGATTGGTGCCGGGATTCTGGCCAAAGACAAAAATGGCATCAGCCAGATCAAAGTCTTCAATCCGGACGGTTCCTTTCCCCACGCCAATACTTTGTTTCAGAGCGACACCACTGGCTTCATGGCACATATTCGAGCAGTCAGGAAAATTGTTGGTACCATAAGCGCGGACAAAGAGCTGGTACAGAAACGCAGCTTCGTTACTGGCTCGGCCTGAAGTATAAAACTCGGCCTGATCTGGGCTTTCCAGCGTGTTCAGATGGTCGGCAATCAGGGCGAAAGCATCGTCCCACGAAATGGCTTCATAGTAGTCGGTTTGCGCATTATAACGAACCGGATGGCTCAGACGTCCCTGATATTCAAGAAAATAATCGCTCTGCTGTTTGAGCCAGCCCACCGGATACTGAGCAAAGAATTCAGGCGTGACCCGGCGACTGGTGGCTTCCCAGTTCACGGCTTTCGCACCGTTCTCACAAAAACGGAAACGGCCGGGTTCTTCGGATTCTCCCCAGGCGCAACCCGGACAGTCAAAGCCATGATCCTGATTTGTTTTCAACAAGTTACGGATATTCCGGGTGACGTTTTCGCTTTTCACCAAATGACGTGTGGTACTGACGAGTGCGCCCCAGCCACCAGCGGAGCCTTTATATTGTTTAATGGTCATGGTGATTCCTTTCCTTGTGCAGCAATGATACAGGCATGACGACCTCAAACGTCCGGGGTTGTGTGCAGGTTACCGGGATTGGCAACGATGACAGATGATTTTTGAATGAGCAGGTCGATGCAATATCCTATTACGGCTTGCTTCATAAAAATGTAGCATTGACCACAAAAAGTGTAAGGATTGTACGGATTATCTGTCAATTCTGGGTTAACTCATTATCGATAATATGAAGCAAGACAATCGCTTATGCAGCGCTGTGCTCAACAGCTGTTACTTGCGCGTTACACTGAACCTCAAGCGTTTTGTGCTGGAGTTTGGTATCTTATACCGATCGCAGTAAATAACTGGTCATCCAATCTTGTTAAAATGTTCGATAACTGCGTTAGATTTTTTGATTGTAGAATGACTACTTATCTAAAAAATCTGCCTTGTTCTTAAACATTTTTCCTGCGCTATTTTTGATCACTTACTTACTTTGATTGGTATTAAGGCCTGAGCGGAATAAGCATTGCATGCTGTCATGGCATGGATTGAATTGAGGAATGCGGAATGATTGCGAACAAGCTGGTACTGGTTGTCGATGATGATCAGGAGATTCGCGAACTGTTAGAAGAATATCTGACCAAACAAGGTTTTCAGGTTGTGACGGCTGAGGACGGCGTCGCCATGAAGCGAGAAATGACCATCAGTGAACCGGATTTAATTTTGCTGGATATCATGTTGCCCGGTGAAGATGGTTTTGCACTTTGTCAGCATGTCCGTAAAACGTCTGATGTGCCAATTATTATGCTGACCGCAGTGTCTGACGAGATGGATCAGATTGTGGGTCTGGAACTGGGAGCAGATGACTACATTGCCAAACCGTTCAGTCCCCGGCAATTGATGGCACGTATGAAAGCGGTGATGCGGCGCGTGAAGTCGTCTGGACCTCAGCCGGACATCAGCCAGCAGGCACTCCCGAAAGCCTTTTTGTTTGACCGGTGGCGGTTGGATACGGCATCACAAATGCTGCAGGATATTCAGACCCAGCGCAGTTATGAAATGACCAACAGTGACTACGCATTACTCCTGTTGTTTTTAAGCCGACCGAATGAAGTCCTTGATCGCGATACCATTTTCTATGCAACGCGGGGACGGGATGCCCAGCCTTCAGAGCGAGCCGTGGATGTTCAGTTGAGCCGCTTGCGTCAGCGTCTGGGGGATAAAGGCCGCCAGCAGCGGCTGATCAAAACAGTACGCGGCAACGGTTATCTGTTTAATGCTGATGTCAGCTATGAAACCAAGGACTGAGCCCGTGCCGGTGGAAGGATGATGAATTGGAAAAAATGGTGGCCAACTTCGCTGATGGCCCGGACCCTGTGGTTTACATTGCTGGCCGTGTTTCTGGCCCAGATGATTGCAACACTCATCTGGTACGGACAATCCAAACGTCGAGACCTGGAAGGGCTGGACTCTGCAGCGGCCAGTATGGCCACTATGTTCGCATCCACCGTCAATTTTTTTGAATCCCTGCCACTGCAATATCGTCATATCGTGCTGGATCAGATCCGGAACATGGGGGGGACGCGATTTTTCGTGTCATTTAATGAAGAAGAAATCCGGATTGATCCGATTCCTGCCTCCCGCATGAAAAACACAGCCGTGCAGGCGATTGAAACTGTGTTGCACGATAAATTGCCGCGGCTGGAAGTGATTCGGGTGGAGTTTTCTCGCCCGGAAACACTGCATGTGTTGAGTAATGACATTCTCCTGAGCGATCTGCCCCGTTCCTGGGCCCATTACACGTTGAGCCTGGAGCCACTGAATCCACCAATTCTGGTTGTTCAGCTGGAATTGGCGGAAGGGGAGTGGCTTTACATTGCCGCATTATTACCGCCGCCTTACACGTCGCTGGAAGATGAAATCATTACCGGGCAGCAAGTGATGTTCTTGCTGTTTATTACGGCGTTGCTATTGCTGTTTACCTATACCATGATCCGGCGTCAGACCAAGCCGCTCAGGCAATTGGCAGACGCTGCCAATGCGCTCAGCATGGATATTTATCAGCCGCAGCTGAAAGAAGAAGGGGCCAGTGAACTGGTGACCGCAACCCGGGCGTTCAACCGGATGCAGCAGCGTTTACGCCGGTATATTGATGACAGGGAACATCTGTTCTCTTCAATTTCTCATGATTTGAAAACGCCCATTACCCGATTGCGTCTTCGGGCGGAATTGCTTGAAGACGACAGCAAAATCGATAAGTTCAACAAAGATTTAGATGAGCTGGAAATGATGGTGAAAGGCGCGCTTCAGACGGTTCGGGATACCGATTTACATGAGAATCTGGTGCAGGTTGATCTTTCTGAGATGCTGCGCAGTATTTCGGAAAGCCATAACCGTGAGCAGATCCGGGTGCATTTGCCTGAGGTTGAGATTGCCCCTGTCGCAGGCAAGCCGCTCGCGCTGAAGCGTTGTCTGAGTAACCTGATTGAAAACGGTGTGAAGTATGGCCAGACCGTCTGGCTAGATGTGGACGACGCCAGCGATGCGGTTGTGATTCGCATCTGGGACCAGGGACCCGGTATTCCGGATGAGAAGATGGACTCTGTCTTTGAGCCATACGTCAGGCTGGCTAAGGATGATGAAGGTCACGGTTTAGGGTTGGGAATCGCACGGAATATTTTACACGCCCATGGCGGTGAAATGACCATCCGTAATCTGAAGCAAGGTGGACTGGAAGTCAGCCTGACGTTACCCCGTCTCATAGACTAAAGTCGTTCACGACCATGGCATCTAATTTCAATCGGTTCAGAAACTCATGATGAAACAAGTTTTTGCAAGCAAAAAACGCTGGGTACATCTGTCTTCAATCGTAGTGATGGCGACAGTGCTGGGAACGTCATCCATGGTGATTGCAGCCGTGACGGAAACCAAGCGGGACGTTGAAGTGCTGCACTGGTGGACCTCAAAAGGCGAGATGAAAGCCGCCAGAGTGTTGCAAGACAGCTTAGAGCAACAAGGCATTGCCTGGCGAAACTTTGCCATTGCGGGTGGTGGCGGGGAAAGTGCGATGACTGTCCTGAAAAGTCGCGCAGTGTCAGGAAACCCACCGACAGCGGCGCAATTGAAAGGCGAAGATTTGCAGGAATGGGCGATGCTGGGTTTTCTCACCCAGTTAGATCCGGTCGCCCAAAAACAACATTGGGATCAGTTATTGCCACCCGTGATCAGTCAGATCATGAAATATCAGGGGCACTATGTCGCCGTACCCGTCAATATTCACCGTGTGAACTGGCTTTGGGTCAACCCAGCCTTACTGAAAAAAGCAGGGGCTGAGTTGCCAGACTCTCTGGCTTCTTTTTTTGCGGCGGCAGAAAAGTTGAAACAGGCGGGTATTGTGCCGATTGCTTTAGGCAGCGATCCCTGGCAGGAAGTGACTTTATTTGAATCTATTGCGTTAGCGGTTCTGGGACCTGAAGATTATCGGAGCGCCTTCGTGGATTTGGATGCCGACCTGCTGAGCAGTGCCAAAATGGTTGAAGTGTTCCGCCAGTTTGACGCGATTCGTCCTTATGTTGATGTCAAAACCAAAGCCATGGAATGGAGTGATGCCAGTGCCATGGTTGTGGATGGTGAAGCGGCCATGCAATTTATGGGGGACTGGGCGAAAGGCGAGTTCACCGCGATGGGTAAAGTACCGGGTGTGGATGTGCTTTGCTTGCCTGCGCCAGGCACACAGGGATTTTTTACCTACAATATTGATAGTTTTGCGTTCTTTAAACACGACGCCACCATGAATCCGGAATCGCAGGCAAAAATGGCGCACACGATTCTGACGCCAGAATTTCAACGTCAGTTCAACCTGGCAAAAGGTTCGATTCCGGTGCGCAACGATGTGCCTTTAACAGAGTTTGATCGCTGCGCTCAAGCATCGGCACAAGCATTTCGGGCGAATGCAGAACACCATCAGCTTGTGCCAAGTCTGTCGCAGGGTCTGGCGAACAGCAGCTATGTGCAGGCTGCTATTTTTGATGTGGTCACAGATTTCTTCCACAGTAAAAAAGCGGATCCGCAGCAAGCTGCCATGCGATTGGAAAGAGCAGTCCGGTCTGCCCGCTGATCGTTTTGTGCATGTGGCGTGGTCAATGATGAAGAAAAGGGAGGCTTTGCTTTATGAAATTACTGTTTGTGGTTCGTCATGCAAAATCGTCCTGGGATAACCCGGATTTAGATGACCATGACCGTCCGTTGAATGAACGAGGTCTTAAAAACGCTGAGGAGATGGCGAAACGCTTCGGCGCATGGCTGGCGATGCCGCAGCGAATACTGTCCAGTACGGCGGAACGGGCTTTTCAGACCGCTCAGTTTTTTGAACAGGGGCTGCACCCGCATCCAACCGAGCTGGCAACCACGGTCGGCCTTTATACCGATTCTGCTCATGAAGTTGCAGAAATTATTCAGTCGGTTTCGGATGAGATTGATCGATTGATGGTGGTTTGTCATAACCCGGCGATTAATGAATTGGTCGGGCGCTTAGGGCTGAAGATTGAGAATATGCCGACGTGTGGGGTGGCGGTTTTTGCCATTCATACGGAGCAATGGAAAAACCTCGGGCCAGAAACCTCAGAGGTGATTTTCTTTGATTATCCGAAGCGTCTGCTCAAGCCTGAAAAATCATGATCTGATTTGGGGCTGCGTCGGCTTCTCGCAGTTGCCGCGAAGCCGACGATGATTTGTTGAGTGAGCTGCTTCAGCTGGCTTCAGACATTTTTCGAACCGCATCAACAACTTCATTCATGCTGGCTTCGATCTCGTGAATCGCCTGGCTGGCTTCTTTCACCTTTTCCATGCTGCTGTGCGCATGAGAAATGATATCCGACATTGAAGTGACTGCCTGCACGGTAAATTGGCTGTTTTGTTTCACAAGGTTGTCGATTTTATCGGTGGATTCATTTGTACGGAATGCGAGTTGACGTACCTCATCTGCAACCACCGCGAACCCCCGGCCTTGCTCACCCGCCCGGGCCGCTTCAATGGCGGCGTTCAGTGCCAGCAGGTTGGTCTGGTTGGCGATGCCTGAGATAGTATCGACCATGCTGGTAATGGTTTTGGACTGTTCTTCAAGCTGAGCGATCACGTCTGACGTCATGTTCAAGGCTTCAACCATATGCGTCATTTGTTCGATGGCCAGATTGCCAGAATGGCTTCCTTCAGCAGAGAGCTGGCTTGTTTTCACTGAAAGATCGTAGGCCAACTGGCTGTTTTGATGTCCCAACAGGACGTTCTGAGTAATGTCAGTCGCAAATTTGATGACTTTATAGAGCTTTCCATTGGCATCAAAGATCGGGTTATAGGTGGCTTCAAGCCACAAGGGGTCGCCCTGATGATTGACGCGCTCAAATTTTCCGCCAAGGAATTGGCCCTGATTGAGTTGAGACCAGAAATCACGATATTCCTGAGATTTGGCATGTTCCGGGGTCACAAATAGCCGGTGATGTTTCCCTTTGATTTCCTCAAGCGTGTAACCGACAGTATTCAGGAAATTCTCATTGGCCGTCAGGATTCTTCCTTCGAGATCGAACTCAATGACAGCCATTGAACGCGAGACAGCCTGCATCTGGCTTGTATTTTCATGGTGAGCGGCAACACGTTCCGTGGTGTCCGCTGCAATTTTCAGCACCTTATAAACCTGGCCATCATCACCTTTTACCGGACAATAACTGGCTTCAAGCCAGATTTCCTGACCATTTTTTTTAAGACGCTGAAAGAGTCCTTTGGACTGCTGCCCTGCGGCGAGTTGTTGCCAGAAACGTTTGTATTCAGGACCTTGGCGGGTTTCGCTGGAGCAAAACATTTGGTGATGGTGGCCTTGAATGTCAATTAAATCATAGCCCATGGTCTTGAGGAAATGGGGGTTGGCTGTAATGATTTTTCCATCAGGAAAGAATTCAATGGTCGCGAAGACGTCGTTGATGGCATTGAGATGTTGTTTTGTTTCCAGACACTGTTTTTTTATCGCTTCGTACTCTTCAAGAGAGACGTTGTTCTTCTTGGATAAACCGAACATGTCACAGTCCTTGTTGATATATACCCTAAGAAAACATATAGCAGCAAATAATGCTTAAAAGATATTTTTCGAAGAGCCAGCACATTTTTAGTAAAAGCTAAACGATGCTGCTAATCTGCTGAAACACTCATATTTCATATCAATATGTTCTATTAATGTTTTTATCTATTAGTGTTCATGCTGAATACACTTACCTAAAGTATGGATACCAGATGCTTACTGATCGATTCCTGAACTGCTGGATGTGTGGTTATTTATCGGACTTGTGATCTCTCTCCAAGTGTCAATGTTGTTAAAAAACAGCGGTTCATTGCGTAGTTGCATATTCTCGCTGATGTCGACTGCAATTGTATTTGCTATCGATATATTGAATTTCCTATTCATGGCTATGCATTTTCATTCGTAACATGCTTAATATAAACAGGATTTTAATATTTTATTTATCAGTAAATGTTGACAGATATGCCATGAAAGCGGCGTGGCAATGGTATGCCAGTCTGGCGAAAATACGTGCTCGCCAATTCAGGGAAGTATGCGCATCTTATTGTGACCGGATGAAGTGGCCACAGTCTGATGAGGCACTGTGAATCTGAATGAAAAATGCCGGAGTCAGGGATGCTCCGGCAAGGCAGATATCAAGTGATTGTGTGCATTCAGAAATAGTATTCCAGAGCGACCTCGATGAAATCATCTTTTCGGACAAAATACAGGGGGCTATCCAGTTTATCGGTGTTAAACCACCAGACATTCGCACGCCATTTCCAGTTATTGTTGATTCGGGCGGATGCTTCAATTCTGCCGGTTGATTCCTGACTGTGATCCAAATCCTGATTGATCCCAAAGAGAATCTCAGTGCCGTCAATGTCATTGAAGGCAAAACGTGTACCCAAAAACAGATCATTCTGATTCAGGCTGAGGTCGCGGGAGTCATATTGGTACTCAGCGATCAGTCCTAAATCCCAGTAAGTATCAAATACCCCCACAATGGTATATTCAAAGCCGGTGACGGCTGCAGAGTGATTCTCCAGACTATCCCGATAGAGCGCTTCTAATTTCAGTAACCAGGAACCGAAAATACCCTGAATATCAACGCTGCTTTGTTCCATCTGGGCGTAATAAGGTGTCAGGCTTGCGGTGCCTGGCAGGAAGTAGGGATCCCGGTTGGTGCCTTTAAAAAAGCTTGCCCCTACGTCCCAGTCACCAAAATAGTTGCTGTATCGTAGCGACCAGTCAACATGTGCCTGTTCGGCAGAAGACTCATAACGGGCATCATCATTGACCGGCAAGGGGGTCCGAAGGCGTCCGTCGCTTCCGGCAAAAGTTCGTTCCCGGAAGTAGGGCAGAATAAAACCACTGACGTTTCCCCAATCCTTGACTGCGGTCAGGTTGATCATTGGCTGTCCCAATTTTTGTTCACCGTCTACAGATTCGACGTTGTCGGTCTGGTTGATCACATCCACCAAATGGATGGATTCGGTGACTCCCCAAAAAACTTTGCCAATCCCGACCCGAAGCTCGTAATCCTGGATGAGCTGCAGATACATCAATTCACGAATATCGGCATGAGTCCGTTCATCGTCCATGCTATCAAGTCGCAGGAACGGCTGGATGGTGAGACGGGCATCGCCGTCCTGAAATTCGGTAAACCACTCCGGTTCAATCACGAGAGAGGTCTGGCTTTTATCCTGTCCTTGCAGGCCATCATGAATGAATTGACGTTGTTCTAAATTGATTTGGCCACTGAAACCAGCTGCCTCGACAGAGGCAGCCAGATACAGGGGCAGTACAGCGAGACGAGAAGTCATACTTGCTCCTGTTCAGGAAATTATTTGGCGCGTTTCAGGCTGGCCTTGTTGAAATCACCTTCATCAAGCCCATTGTTAAACGTCAGTTTATGCGTGGTGAGCACTGTCGACTTGCCGGTTTGATGATTCGTCATGGTCATTTGATGAGCGCGCCAGTATTTTCCTGAATACTGTTCGTAATCGTCGAAATTCAGCGTTTTGAGTAAGCTGTCTTTCCGGTCATAGAATTCAATTTTGAGTGGACGGTAATGTGCCTTGTCGACCCAGACCAGCTGCTTGGTGTAGCCTGAGTACGCATCTGTTGGGATTTGCTTGACTTTAAATGCGTCCTGACTGGCAACTGTTTCATCCCCAAGGTAGGTGAATTCATATTTTTCAAGCTCGAATGAACTGAGATCTTCATAAGCAAATTCACTGCCCATGAACGGACCGGATTTGTTGCGCGATGCAATGCGTTTCACACGTTTTAACGCGGGCAGATAAAGCCATTGATCGTCGGGTTTGGTGGTGTGGGCAAAGTTGAGAAACGCTGTTCCCTGAACATCTCTTGGTTCATCAAAGATGGTCAGGCCTTTATCGCCGTCATCAACTACTTCCAGCGTTTTAATGCGCATTTTTCGGGTACTGCTTTCTCCCTGAGCGTTGGATAGTAGCATCGTCATATCTGCGATACTGTCTCCCCAACCGGTGTCACGCGCTTTACGCTCTTTGGCAATCTCCATGCCCTGTGTATTGCCTGCGTGACAAACGGCAGGGATCACTGCCATGCCCAGCGTGGCAAGCATGCCAATCGAGGCCAGCCATTGCGTCATTCGGGCGGTTTGATTTGTCATGATCGTTCTCCTAAAGATTCGGGAAAATTATTGGGTAATCGGATGATTCGTATCTGGCGCTGTGGCTTGAGGACTGTCCTGTGCCACAGGTTGACGGTCAAATAGCATCAGCATGGTTGGCAGTAACAGGAAGTCCACGACCAGTGCGATGAAAATAATCAGTGCGCTGAGTTGCCCCATATCGCTGTTCAGTCTGAAGCTCGAGCTTGCAAGAACCAGGAAACCGGCAACCAGAACCACAGTGGTGATCCACAGGGCCCGGCCGACAGTACTGAAGGCATAACGAACGGCAGCTTCAGCATCACGGCCTTCTTTCCGGGCGATCTGGTATTTACTGAGGAAGTGCACAGCGTCGTCGACGACGATGCCCAGGGTGAGCGTGACAACGACAGATAACCCCAAGTTGATTTCACCGGACCACAGCGACCAGAGACCAAATCCAAAGACTGCGGGCGCAATATTCGGAATTAAACTGATCAGTCCCAGACGGAGTGAGCGCAGCGCGAAAATCATCAGCACAGAAATGAGAACCAGGGTGACTGGCAGCGTGCTCAACATACTCGCCATGTTCGTTTCACCAATGTGAGCAAACATCAGGTTCGGACTGGAAGCCATAATCTGATAGCCCGGTGCATAACTGGCAAACCAGTCATTGATCCGTGTTTCCAGCGCAACCAGTTCTTTACTGCCGATATTTTTGGTCGTGAGTGTCAGCTTGACAGAGGATTTATCAACGTTGAGCTGATTGTTCAGATCGAGTCCGTAGGGGAGTGACATTTCATAAAGCAGCAGGTACTGCGCGGCCAGTTCGCGGTCCTGCGGCATGCGGTACCAGCTTTCATCATCGCCATGCATGTTCATATTCAGGCGTTTGAATGTGTCACTTAAGCTGGCGACGTGATCCGTTTCGGGTTGTATCCGCAGCCAGTCTGTAAAATCGCGCAGAATCAGTAAAAATTGCGGGTCGGCAATGCCTTGTGGCTGGCCGGAATCAATGGCAATGCTGACTGTGGTCATGCCGCTGATATTGTCTGCCATAAAGTCGGCCGCCTGTCGGAATGAACTGTCTGTTGCGAAATATTTGACCGGTTCATCATTGACGACGTTTTTCGGCAGCAGGAAGACGGAGCCCACAAGCATGAGGACAGAGAAAGGTAGAATGACTTTCCGGTGGTTCACAACCAGATTACCCAGCGTATCCGTCCAGGTGGTTTGTCCTTCAGGCCGAACAGCAGGTGCACGCATGGGCAGTTTTGCCAGCAGCGCGGGTAATAACGTCAGCGACAGCACACAAGCGAGCATGATGCCCAGTGCAGCCAGATTTCCTAAATCACGCAGGATAGGGGAGTCGGATGCATTCATCATCAGGAATCCCAACGCTGTCGTCACAGAGGTAATCAAAACCGGCATGGCATTGAGCCGGGTACTGTAGACAATGGCTTCGTGCTTGGTCATGCCCCGTTGCATCCCCTGGCGCAGGGTCGCAATCACATGAACACAGTCTGCAACCGCCAGCGTCAGCACCAGAGTCGGCACATTGACAGTGGCTGTGTTAAGGAACATGCCTGCCCATCCGGAGAGGCCCATCGTGGCCATGACTGAACCAATAATGACAAGCAATGTCGCCAGTACCGCGGTGACTGTCCGCAGCATGAAGACCAGAAATACGAGTACAATCAGCAACATCACAGGCACCAGCGTGCTGCTGTCTTTTTGCGCCATATCCATGAAGGTACGGTTCATTGCCACGATACCGGCCTGATAAAAATCGACCTCTGGATATTCAGCGCGGTATTTGTCAATCAATGTCTGTGTTGCATCCGTGACCGTAGTCATTTCTGTCGTTTCGTCAACTTTTGGCATTTGTAAAGTCACATTCACCACAGCGACATCCCCCTGAGCTGAGATTAAGGCATCTCGCAGCAGGGGTTCGTTGAGTGCAACGGCTTTGACTTTCCGAATGCGTTCAGCAGTCAGTGGATAATCCGCCAGAAGTAAATCTTCCACCAGCAAATCGTCGTCGATGGCTTCGGTGTGCTGATAATTTGATATTGAATCGACCCGGCTTGAAAAAGGAATTTGCCAGCTTTCATCAGTGAGTTGCCGAATCAAAGTGAGCGTTTCAGAGGTAAAGACATTGCCATTCTTTGGCGCAACCACAAAACTGATGTTGTCGGTTTTACTGAAGGTGGCCTGGATGGTGTTGAATGCCTGAAGTTGCGGGTTATTTCCGTCGAAAAAAATGTTGTAATCGCCGCGGAAATAGAGGTTCTTCCCCCCAATTGTCGCTGCGACGATCAAGGCGATCATCGTTGCCATCACGAGATAGGCTCGTTTGATTGGCAATGCATATAGACTGTCTTTCATCACACTCTCCATTGGTGACGTTTCGTCAAAAATTGGCGTTTAAAAACCAGTTTTTCAACTGGTTGGTGTTCTAAACAACTTACAGGTCACTGAATTAGAGTGTCATTTCCCTGTAACAGTTTACTTCCTAAATATGCAAGAAGGAGAGTAAACGTTTTTTATGACTAATCGTCAACTATGGTGTGAAATTAACCCGCATCAAGCGGGTTAACAAAGCAAACTATCGACCAAGTTGTGACAAAAGTGAGATCTCTTCTGCAAAAAAGGTCTGCTCAATGTGTTTCCACAAGCGCTTATAGTCCTTTTCACTCGACAGTGGTTTCCAGTTCATCCCATCCAGCAGCATGTTCACGTTGTTCAGGACAGTGAACGGGTCCTGAAGACGGTGAATACACCGACTGTTGGTTGCATTCATGATGAGTGCATTGGAACCCAGCGCAAGCGACCAATTTGCAAATACAACGGCATCCGTACTGACGGCGGCTGACATGGTCAGGCTTCCTTCGTCCAGTGCGTGATTGACGATTGCATCTGCGTTATCAATCATTTGCTCTTCCAGCTGGTTCAATATTTCCACGCGCGTTGTTGAGGCTTTATCGATGACCCAGGGGGTCTTCGCCGTCAACAGACAGGTTGAAAGAATCGGTTCAAGCCGGGCAAAAATATGGTATGCGACATGGACAGCCAATAAAATTTCCCGGCTGGTCCCTTCCATCCCCAACACCCGATTAAACAATGCCATTTCTTCTTTGATGGCATGAGTGCACAGCGCAACAATGACATCCTCTTTACTGCAAAAGTGGTTATACACCGTTCCTTTTGAGTAAGGGCTCATGGCTGCAAGCTTGTCCATGGTCAGGTTCGCAAAGCCTTCTTTGTTCACCAGATCTTTTGCAAGCATAATCAGCTCTTGATCGCGGTCTGCAATCGCCTGCTGTTTTTTTGTTTTTGGCACTCGCTCTCCAGAGAAGAGGGCGCATCGTTCTTTATTACAGTTCAACCCGAACATCACTTCCAACTATTGGCTGTCAGTTGCGTGAATACATTGCAACTCCTGTCTTGTAAGTTTAACACGATTACCTCAAGGGTAAATCATCAGAAAATTGACGATTAGTCAAAGTTGACCAATCGTCATAATAGTCGCTTCTGCATGGAGATCAAGACAAGCCTTGTGACTTTCTTCGAAAAAAATTGTGGTCGGATCAGAAAAACCGCCCCGGGAGGCGGTTGAAATACGAAGGGGGAAGGATTGTTTAATGTGCCAGAGCGGTATTCAGAATCATTTCACTGTCTGCAATCGCAATGCGGCCATGTTCGCCCAGTGCAGTCATGCCATGCTTCTCCAGACTGCTGACCAGAACCTGAATATCAGATTCGGCTAATCCGGCATCTGTCAGGCGAACGGGCACATCCATGGCTTTGAAGAAAGCCTCCGTTTGAGCAATGGCTGCATCAATCCGGCTGTCTGTACTGCCTTCTGTCAGACCGAAAACTCGCTCTGCATATTGCAGCAGTTTCGCTTCTTTATCCTGACGACGCGCTTTCATCACTGCTGGCAGCACAATGCTCAGCGTCCGGGCATGATCAATGCCGTAGTTTCCGGTGAGCTCGTGTCCAATCATGTGCGTTGCCCAGTCTTGCGGGACACCCACGCCAATCAGGCCGTTCAGAGCTTGTGTTGCAGACCACATAATGTTGGCCCGAACGGTCAGATCATCTGGATTTTCCAGCGCTTTCGGGCCTTCTTCGATCAGTGTCAGCAGCAAGCCTTCGGCGAATCTGTCCTGGACTTTGGCGTCCACAGGAAAGGTCAGGTACTGCTCCATGACATGCACGAATGCATCGACAACACCGTTACTGATTTGACGCGGAGACAGGCTGAGCGTTGTGGCTGGATCCAAGACGGCAAATGCAGGTTGCACTTTTGCGGTCATGAAGCTCAGTTTGTCTTTCCCCCGTGAAACCACGGCCCCTTTATTGCTTTCAGAACCTGTGGCGGGCAGGGTCAGAATACAACCGATGGGCAGCGCAGTTTCAACTGGGGCATGTTTTGCCAGAATATCCCAAGGGTCCTGACCTTTGAAGCAGGCGGCCGCTGCAATAAATTTAGTGCCGTCGATGACAGAACCACCACCGACCGCGAGCAGGTAGTCAAATCCTTCGGTCTGAATTTTTTCGACGGCCTTCATCAGGGTATCGTACTGAGGATTTGGCTCAATCCCGGAAAACTCGGCCCACTGATGGTCCGATAAAGCCTGAGTGACCTGCTCATAAACGCCGTTCTGTTTAATGGAACCGCCCCCGTACAGTACAAGCACTTTACTGTCTTTTGGAATTTCAGCGGTGATCGCGGCAATTTGACCTTCACCGAAATGAATGCGGGTCGGATTGTGATAGCTGAATGGGTTCATCATTGCGCTCCAGATTGGCTTGAAGAATTATGCTGATGCTCAGTGTAGGTGACATGTGGATGATCAGTAATACACGATTCTGCTTAATTCTTGCCAAATCCTGCTTTAGACTGTGCATCCCTTGGTTTTTCCGACTGTGTAAGCCATCATCACCAAAAGAGGATATTCAGATGAAAAAATCTCTGGAACTGGCGGCTTCACTGTGTGACCACCTTGGATTGAAAGACAGGCAAGGTAAGGTGCAGACAGCATTAAAGTCGATCAATCTGTTTAAAATCACGCAATATCACCATGTCACACCGCAGATGTATCAGCAGGGTGTGGTGGTGATCTTTCAGGGAAATAAAGTCGGACATCTGAATGACTATCGCTTTGAGTACGACACCAAACATTGCCTGATTGTCTCAGCACCTTATCCAATCGCGTGTGAGACCTTTGCGTCTGAAGAGGCGCCGCTGATTGGGATTGATATCGGTTTCGAACACAGCATGATCCGCCAGCTGGTTGATGAGATGGAGGCGCAATTAGGTCCGGACTATTTTGCTTCGCAGGCACAGAGTAAAGGGGTCGCAGCCTCGCCAATCACGCCACAGCTGGAACAATGTATAGAACGCTTGCTGGCAGTGCTGCATGATCCGTTGGATGCGCACATGCTCGGCCCTCAGATTTTGCGGGAATTCTTTTACCGTCTTTTGCAGGGAGAGCAGCGGACTTTGCTGGCGCAATACGTGAAGCAAGGCACAGCTTTAGCGCGGGTTTCCGGAGTGATCGACCATGTTCAGTCGCATTATGCGGAGAAACTGACGATTGAGGATCTGGCGGAAATGGCGGGGATGAGTGTGTCGGCTTTCCATCGCGCTTTTAAGCAAGTCGTGACTGACCCGCCCCTGCAATACATTAAGAAAATCCGGTTGAACAATGCCAAGCAGTTTATGGTTCAGGATGGGCTGACGGCCAGTGTTGCGGCAACGAAAGTGGGCTACGAAAGTCCGGCTCAGTTCAGCCGGGAGTTTAAGCGATACTTTGGTTTGCCGCCGAGCAAAATTGCGCAGACCGCTGAAGAAAGAGTGATGTAAGCAAACTAAGAACGCACCCGTTGAGTGCGTTTTGTGGATGAAAACAGGGATGCGCGGTTCACTTCAATCGACATTTTTTGTGCCGAAGAACCAAGTGACCAGAAAGCCTGCCATATAAGAGACGACAAGACCTGCTGCATAAACCGTCGATTGCACCCCCGATACACGCCGTCATAAAAGGCTTCACGCGCGGTAAAGTCACCCCATAAATCAATGGTTCACCAATCCCGGGAATGCCCGGAATCTTCAATCTGAGTTCTCAGTTGTGGCCTTCGGCTATTGTTTTTAAAAGTGTTATTCAGCGTTTTGAATTGCTTGGCGAGTGAAGCCGTTGCTGCTGACCAGAAGTGCCTGCGCTTCTTGTGCGTTTGAGCCGGTCAGAATCATCACAATGGCTGTTTTACAGTGGCCACCACAGGCATTGAGTGCCGACTCTGCGGCTTCACGGCTGGCCCCGGTGGCTGCGGTCACAATGTTCTTCTGCCGCTCCACCAGCTTGGCATTGGTGGCTTCTACATCCACCATCAGGTTGCCGTACACTTTACCGGTTCGGATCATTGCACCCGTCGTGAGCATGTTCAGGACAAACTTTTGCGCTGTCCCTGCTTTCATGCGTGAAGAGCCGGTCACGACTTCCGGGCCGACGACCGGTGTCATCGCGATATCGGCCAGCTGAGACATCACACTGTCCGGGTTACAGCTGATGCAACCCACGGTCGCGCCAATCGATTTGGCGTAAGTCATTGCGCCGATGACGTAAGGTGTCCGGCCGCTAGCGGCGATTCCGATCAGGACATCATTTGCAGAAAAGTTCAGACGTTTCAGGTCTTCTTCGCCAAGGCGTTGATTATCTTCAGCATTTTCAACAGCACGGAAGATTGCTTCCTGACCGCCAGCAATCAGACCGACAACCTGAGACGGGTCACTGCCAAAAGTTGGCGGGCATTCACTCGCATCCAGAATCCCCAGACGGCCGGACGTACCGGCGCCGGTATAAATTAAACGTCCGCCCCGAAGAAAAGCACTGGCGATGGCATCAACCGCTTCAGCAACCTGAGGCAAGATACATTCGACAGCCAGTGCAACTTTCTTATCTTCTTCGTTGATCACTTTGAGCATGTCCAGCGTCGAGAGCGAATCAATGGCCTGACTTGCAGGATTACGGCTTTCAGTGATCATGGCGTTTAAATCAATTTTCATGGTGTGGCCTTCAAGTTCTGTATCTGAGCGTCATTATAGGGAATAAATTATTCTCATGAGTCGCAATGGATAGCATATTGTATTATATCTAATCGATTACAATCTTGGAATAATCGGGGTGCTGAGGGGTGTCTTACCCCTTTCAATTACCTGAGTTTCGGAGCCCAGACGGCATGACCACGCTTGCTAAAATTGCCCACTACCATGATGCGTTCTCACCCAGTGAACAGAAAATCGCGGCCTTTATTCTCCACGATCCGAATCAGGTGATTTCTCTGTCATCACAGCAACTGGCTCAGCAAGCCGAGGTCAGCCAGTCCAGTATCGTTAAGTTCACACAAAAGATTGGTTTTAAAGGATTTACGGCCTTTAAACTTGCAGTGAGCGAGGAGCTGGGCAGAAAGAAAGCCATGGGACCGGGCACTGAACAGCAGGGATTGCATAATCAGATCACCCGAGAGGACTCGCTGGAAGTCATGGCCCAGAAGCTGGCGCAGGAAAAGCAAAACTCGATTGTTGAAACCACGCATGCCATCGATTTTGCAGTGCTGGCAAAAGTCGTCGAAGCGATGGATGCAGCAGGAACAATCCAATTGGTCGGGATTGGGGGATCTGCACTGGTGGCGAAAGATTTAGGGTACAAGTTGCTGAAAATTGGCATCCCGGTGATTGCCGAACAGGACAGCCATGTGCAGATTTCTGTATCACAAACCCTCAAAGCCGGGGATGTTCAGATCGTGATTTCTTACAGTGGCCGCCGGAAAGAGGTGTTGCTCGCTGCTCAGACGGCGAAAGCAAAAGGGGCGAAGGTGATCGCCTTCACCTCACTCCAGCAGAGTCCGCTTCGTGAGCTCGCCGACTGGAGTTTAGATACGCTGGCAGAGGAAACTCAGCTTCGCAGTTCCGCCATTTCCTCAAGAACAGCGCAAAATACGCTGACGGATTTACTTTTTCTCGCGTTGATCCAAAAGCGAGACCAGGAAGCCAATCAGTTGATCAAAGACACCGCTGAATTGATTCGCAACATGAACGCCTGAGTGGGTCTGCTACACTCTTAGCGGGACCAACTTCGTGGATAGACGGGCGTCGCGGAGGGGAAAATGTTCAGGTGGTTTGCATTGGTATGGATTGTGCTGGGACTGAGCGTTACCGGCACTCAGCCCGTGTTTGCAGAGACAACAGATGCCCGTTGCGATATCTATCCCCGTGGCGCAAAGCAACCGATCGGACAATATCTTTGTGTGCTGTCGGAGTATCACGGTTATGTCAGCATCCGGAGAGGCGATGGGGTTCAATACGATTTTCACCCGTCCCGAAATCAGCCCGGTAAATACCGGGACGGGCAAAACCGCCCGGTGTCGCTCCGCGGCGATTTAGGAAAGAAAGGGGTGATTTTTGAACTCACCCATGAATCAATCTACGTCTACTGGGATACGTCTGTTTTGGCCGAACCTGCACTATAAGCTCACACTTTTCCGGCTTTTGGTTTGATTTCTGTGGGGTCAGAGACTAAAAATCTGTCCAATGAAGTGAAGAGAGAAAGCGCATGTCTACACAGAAGCAGCTGACGATTGATATCGTTTCCGATGTGGTTTGTCCCTGGTGCTACATTGGCTATCAGCGCCTAGAACAGGCGATGAAGTCCTATCAGGGCAAAGTGCAATTTACCATCCGCTGGCATCCGTTCGAACTGAATCCGGATATGTCTGCGGACGGCCAGTTACTGAGCGAACATCTGGAAGAAAAGTATCAGATGACACCGGAACAGAGTGCCGAGAACCGAGCCCGGATTGTCGAACTTGGAGAAGCCCTGAATATTCGATTCCAATTCACGCCGCTTTCCCGGATTTATAACACCTTCAGAGCGCATCAGCTCCTGCATTGGTCAGCCCTTTATGGCCGGCAGACTGATCTGAAACTCGCGCTGTTTGAAGCTTATTTCACTGAGCAAGAGAATGTGTACGCGCTTGAAGTGCTGCTCAGTGCTGTCGAACGCGCCGGATTAGACGCCGAAGAAGCCGAACAGGTCCTGAAAAACGACAAATTCAGCGGTGTGATTCGTGAAGAAGAACAAGTCTGGATTGAACAGGGCGTTCGTGCGGTACCTGCATTTATTTTTAATGAAAAGTACCTTGTCTCTGGTGCTCAAAATACGGAAAGCTTGATTCAGGTAATTGATAATTTGCTGAGCGAGTCAGCCGAGTAATCCGCCCGCAAAAGACGAAACCAGCTTGCGAATATCGTATGCTGGTTTCTCTCCGTGAGATTCCCACCCGAATTCAAATTTTGTGATCTTTTCCCCAGTGTTTCATTTCAGTTGAAATGACAGGTGATTTCGTGATTTTGACTAGTCATTACAAGTCATGTTTTTCTCGGATTTAGGTTAATCTATCTGTTTTTTAACCTAAGCTGGATGTTATGAATTATGGGTGAAAAAGCAGTGTATAATGAATGTTATGAAATAATCAGTAAGGAAATATTGAATGATCGGAATATTCCAGATGAAAATTCTCGGTTAATAAGGTTCATGTCTGAGTACAAAAAGATAATTCAGGCTGAAGATTCTTTGCTCGAGTGGCAGTTTGACTTATGGCAAAGTAAAATTCGTGGAATATTTATTTCAATATTTGTGATGCTGGCTCTATTTTGTTTTTATACAGTCTGTGTTTCTGACTCATACATCCTGAATGAAATAGGAACAATTTTGGGAGCGATTATTGGATTGTCGCTACTTGTCACAGCTGTTATTTTTTGTCAGCCAATCAGACATCAGCATAAAATGACAGAAACGGGCATCTATGTGAGTTTGCATCGACGTGGTATGTCATTGAGAAAGAATGTTTTTAAAGGTCTCGTTCTCTTTGTCTGTTTAAGCGTATTGGTTTTGCTGTTTTTCTCCGGTACTGCAGCTTTAATGAGTGCACTGTCTGGTGCCATGGCATTGATTGGTTTGAATACGCTATTAAAACGTGAGCATTCTAAAGAATATGCATTGCCTTGGGAATCAATTCATGTTTTTTCAATCGATAAAGAAAAGGAGACGGTTGAAATTCAGCATCATTTTACGATGTATTGTGACAACCAAATATTTCAAGAAGTTCAGAAGTTACTCGGTGAAAAACGTGTCGCATCTTCAATGTTAATTCATCACGCTGATCAACTTTCTTCAACTGAGTATCAATCATTAAAAGCAGCGGCTCAATTTGATTTGCCTTTCTTATGGGTGGCGCTTCCTAAAAATCAAAATGGACTCGATTTCTAAATGAACAAGTGCTTTATTTGAATTAATCACGCTGATAGTATACAAAATAACTATAATTCATGTGCTGAGTATAGATTAAAGTGATTGTTCTGTAATTTTGACGGAGATATGACATGAAGCGTCTTACCAGATAAGTTTTTATTATGAGATTTGAATAATATGAGCCGATTAATTTATCAGCGTCAGTATGAAAAAATTCGACAGGAAACTCTGGATGACTCTTCGTATGTGAATGACTCATCCCGCCTTGTTGCTTTCATGGATCACTATAATGAAGTCATCAAGAATGAATCTCCGCTTGTTGAGTGGGAAAAAACTGTCTGGTATAAGGGGCTTAGACTTATTTTATTTATCATGTTTTCTTTACTTTTTTCCTTTGCTTCTTATATTTATTCAGTTGATGAGGAAGGAGGGGTTATTGTAGGGTCATTATTTTTAATTGTAATGGTGTTAATAATTCTTTTGACCTGTTATCCAGAGAAACATCACTATAAAATAACTGACACGGGTATTTATTTTCGAGGATACAGAAGAGGGAGACGGTTTCGGCAAGGTGCCTTTAAGGTGATCATGATTGTTTGTATTCCGATCGTTTTATTTACTTTGATTTTGGGTGGACCAATGGTCTTGGCAGGCGCTGGTGCTGGTATGCTGGGGGTTTTTGCGCTACCTGCAATGATGAAAGAAAGAAAACCCAAAGAGATGGCTCTGCCATGGGAAGCTATTTTTATTTATTGTGAATTTCCTGAGAATACCTTATTCACCAAAGGTAAAATGTTCATGATTCAATACTATATGAATATAAGGTGTGATGGTGAAATTACTGAAACCGTCGAAGGAATCATAGAAGAAAAAATGCGAAAAGATTGTATTTATACGACGGATTTTTTTGCTGAATGTGAATCAAGTGAGTATATCAAAGCAGAAGAGGTTTTAATGAAAGAAACCCCTTTTCTGTGGACAGTTCACCCAGAAAACATCAATAACTTTATTTGATGTTCTATGGATGGGATGTACCAATGAATGAACTCAATCAGATTCTGAAACGGGTGCTCCCAGAGCCCCGTTTTTTATTCAGCGGAAAGAGCGTTATTACCTCATTCAATTCGTCAGGATGTCCTCTTTCCGATTGGTAACGTCAGTCGGTCAAAATCTCTGAGTACATAAAGTGCGACGCAAGCGGCCAGCATTGGCCATGCCGTAAAGAAAAGCAGGTTATTCAGGGGATCAAAGTATTTTGCCATAGAAGCCAAAGTGGAGCCTGCATGCATCAGCATCACGAGTAAGTAAGTGATCTTCTTTGCGAATCCACAAAGAAATGCAAGGACAAACAGAAGCTGTAAGCCACCGAGAAGCACAGCCAACGGTATTGAAACCTCGAGTCCGTAAAAATGGGAAAAGACTTTTTGTGTGTGTTCGGGAGCGAGTAATTTGTCCAGCGCCCAAACGAAAAAGACCAGCGCAATACTGACTCTGAGGCTGAGGAGCACGAAAGCCAGCTTTTGGGGGGCGGGTGATTGTGTTGAATCTGTCATGAATCATCTCTCAGGTGAATGAATGTGGCTTGTTCTTGACCCAGAGCGGATTCATAAAATTTCACCGGATGGAAAGGAAAATATCACCAGACAGCCTGCGTTCAGTTTTTATACCGTGTTTTGGAATCAATAGCAGAATTTGACGTCTGTTCAGGCGGGGTCATGATCGATTTTCTACAATCGTTGTTTTGTCTGAAACGAACCGAAATTCCAACCTAAGGATGTTCCCTTGAAAAAAAGATGCTGGCCCGCCGTATTGATGCTGAGTTTGTCTTCCTGTTTCTTCACCGGGATCGCCCATGCCCGGCAATCACCAGTACAGGTGCCCGGCACTGCGGTGACGATGAGCCCGCCGGATGGATTTGTTGTGGCACAACAGTTCTCCGGGTTTGCCTATCCGGGAACAAACGCCAGTATCTTGCTGGCTGAAATCCCTTCTGCGTCGTTTACGCAGTTGACCGAGGTTTTTGCTGATCTGGCGCTGGCAAAAAAAGCGTTTGCACCCCAAGGCATCGACGTGAAGCGCCTGCTGAAAGTGAATCACCAGGGAAAAGAACGATCAGTGCTTGTAGGTGTACAACGGGTGAATGGTGTTGATGTCGGGAAGTATATGGTGCTGGTGCCGGGACAGTCCGGCGTGTTGCTGACCTACAATATTGTCCCGATCGAGCGGTTCAGTGAGCAAAGTATTGTCGCTTCTATCGCGTCAGTGACGATGGGGGATGCTTTAAGTGCCGCAGAAAAAGCTGCCGCGTTAGATTTCTCGTTCCAGATGTTGCCGCCATTTCATCTGGCCGATGTGATGACAGGCTCCACCGCCATCCTGACATCCTTTGCGGGGGTCGACCCATCTGGCAAAAAACCATTGATTTCTGTCGGGCGATCGCTGACTGCAACCGCAATGGATGATCCGAAACTTTTCTCTGAGCGACTGGTCAATCGGGTGGCTGGCTTTGAAAAGGCGGAGGTGATCCATGTAAAACCCGTTCACTTCGCGGGGCTGGAAGGGTTTCGTGTCGAAGCAATCAATCAGGACAGAACCCTCATTCAATATACGGGGTTTGAGCCGAATGGCGCTTATTTCCGGCTGATTGCCGTGGGTTCAACTCAGGCTTTGGCGGAGATCTCCGATACGATTGATCAGATTGCACAATCTGTGAAGAAACGATAAGAATTCTGATGCTGATCAGGTAAGGTTGGCAGAGAAATTGATGTCATAGGGATAGTTATGAAAGGGTTCTGGATTAAGTTTGTCATCACCTTGTTGGTCCTTGCCGGATTGTTTGCCGGTGTTTTTTATTATGTACAAAGTGGTATTCAGTAATCGGTTTGGCTGTGCTTCAGGCTGGAATCTTGTCCAGTCTGTTTTCGGGTTGAAGTCACAAGGAGGGTGTCTTGGAAAAATATGCAGTGTTATCGGATATTCACAGCAATGTGTTTGCGTTGGAAGCCGTGGTTGAGGATGCAACCTGGAAAGGGGCGACGCGATTGGTCAATCTGGGAGATATTCTGTATGGCCCGATTGCACCACGGGCGACGTTCGACTTTCTGAAAGCCCGCGATGTGATTACGATTTCGGGGAATCAGGACCGTCAAATTTACGCGTCTACTCAGGCCGAAATTGCGGCGAATCCAACGTTGCAGTTCATTCTGGAAGACTTAGGGGAGGCGCCGGTTGAATGGTTGAAGCAACTCCCGTTTGACTTGCAGATTGAATCGGATCTTTACGCCTGTCATGGCACACCAACCGATGATTTGGTGTATCTGCTGGAAGATATTCGCTCGGGTTCACCTCAGGTGAAACCCGACGTGGAGATTATTGGGGCCTTGGGTGGGGTAACTTCAGGATTGATTTTGTGCGGACATACCCACATCCCACGCTGCATTCAGGTGTCGACCGGGCAACGGGTGATCAATCCGGGCAGCGTGGGGTTGCAGGCTTATCTGGATGAATTGCCTTTTCCGCACGCGATGCAAAACTACACGCCTCAGGCGTCGTATGCCTTGATCGAAGAAGGCATTCATGGACAGTGGGATGTTTCATTTCATCGGGTCGACTATGATGTCGACTGTGCTGTGTCTGCTGCCAGAGCTCAGGGCCGGGAAGACTGGGCACACTGCCTGAAAACCGGTCGCTGTTCTTGAACACACCTTTTGTATGAAGTTCTGCTTGAATGGCAGGCTTTCGCCGGGCAATTGAAATGTGCCCGGCGGATATCCTGCTGGCAGGGAAGCTGGAAGAATCAGCTTTCTTCAACTGCCTCGGCGCTGACGGTTGGATTCTGTTGGTAAGCAGCCGCTTTCTTCTTTGCTCTTTTTTCTTTCTGCGCCAGCCAGACCAGCGGCAAAATAATCATCACGGTTCCCAGAATCATCGGCAGATCAGGGATTTCGTCGAACCAGACCATCCCCAGAACCACGGCACCAATCAGGCCGCTGTACTCAGCACTGGCGATTTTATTCGATTCGGCGGCACGGTAGGCCAATACACAGGCCCCCGCGTAAATCAGGATAAAGGCACTGGAACCGGCAGCAGTCCAGAACGGCGTGAAGTCCCAGGGCTGGCCTTCCCAGACAGCCAGCGCCAGGGCAGCCGGCATACCGGCCAGATTGGTCAGCATCAGGGTTTGCGCCACGGTCTGATGTCTTGGCAACTTGCGGACCAGCAGGTTATTCCATGCCAGTGTGAATGCAACAACTAACGCGGCAATGGCAGCCCAGTTAATTTCGGTCGGACGGATGATCACCAGCACGCCCATAAAGCCAATGACGGCAGCACCGACTGAGTATTTCGACAGCTTTTCCTGAAACAAAATCATGGCCAGCGGCAGCATGATCAGCGGCGCTGCGTAGAAAATCGCATTTGCGGTCGCCAGAGGCAGGCTGGTGATGGAAATGACCATGAAGACCATGCCCAGCAACCAGATATGACCGCGCAGCGCATGCCATTTGAAACCGGCGAAAAAGTCAGCGCGTTTGGTTGTGAAGCAAAACGGCGCCAGAATCAGCACTGAGGTCAGCTGACGAAAAAAGACAAACTGAAAAATGGCCGTGTCTTCGCCCAGAGATTTGATCATGGCATCGGAGCAGACAGCAATGAGGTTGCCAACCACCAGCAGCATCATGGCAAAACCAACCGACATTTGAGGCATAAGCCGCTCCTTATTTTTGTTCTGAGAGAGAAATCAAGACGACAACAAACTGTGATCCAAAGCATAAACCAGCCAGAGTGATGAAGTATAATGATATAAATTTTTTTGGTATGAGTTTTTTAGATAATGAAGCTGCCACCCCTCCGGGCTGTCCATTACTTTGAAGCGGTCGCCCGTTTGAACAGTTTTTCGCGTGCTGCGGAATTTCTGAGCGTGACGCAAAGTGCGGTCAGTCATCAGGTGCGTTTGCTTGAAGATTATCTCGGAGAAGAGTTGTTTCAGCGACAGGGCAGGCAACTCTCACTGACGCCGGTTGGCGAGCGATATTATGAGCAGGTCAGCCATGCGCTGGGAGATATTGCTCAGGCCAGCCAGCAAATCAGGGAAGGGGAAAGCGGCAAGATCCGTTTGGCATTGTACAGTTCGCTGGCCGTAAAATGGTTGATTCCGCGACTGGATAATCTGCGTCAGTTGCATCCGGAAATTGAGCTCACGTTGAATATGGTGAGCAATGATCCCAATTTCAGTGATGAGCTGGCCGATTGCTTTATTACTGTTTCCCCGCCCAAACGCAGTCATTTTGTTTCAGAGCTGTTGTATCACGAGCAGTTGTATCCGGTGTGCAGTCATAAACTCTGGCATCAGATGCGCGACAAACCCTTGCCGCAAGCTTTGTGGGAGCACCCCTTGTTAACCACCCGCTCGATTTTTAAGCATGCCAAACATGGTGAAGACTGGCATCGCTGGTGTCAGTTGGGTGGATTTGAATTGCCGGAAACGGCGCGCTTTCAGTTGTTCAGCCATATGCTGCTGGCTGCGGAAGCAGCGCGCTATGACCAGGGGATTACCTTTCTGAATGATTATCTGATGAATGATATTGACCGCCAGCAGCACTTCGTTCGCATTCCGATGCACGAGCTGCCCACGGGGGACAGCTTTTATTTTGTCTATAAGAAATCACGGGCGAAACAGTCCTCGATCATCACGCTGGGTCGCTGGCTGAAAGCGCAATGTGATGAATTGGACAGGCGGGGTTGATCAGAGCTTGTCCAGATTTGCCAGACAGTATTCCGCTCTTTCAAGTACGGCTTGACGCTGCGCTTCAGACTGGTTGTCCCAGCTCCGGTAAATCATGCCAATCCTGGGATTCACAGCAAATCGCTGTTGATGCAGGTCGAGAAATCGCCAGTAGAGGCTGTTGAGCGGACAGGCATCATCTCCGGTTTTCTTCTTCACGGAATATTGGCAGGACTGACAATAATCACTCATTTTATGGATGTAATTGCCGCTGGCTGCGTAAGGTTTTGTGGCAATGATACCGTTATCCGCGAATTGGGACATCCCGCGGGTGTTGGGCATTTCAACCCACTCAATCGCATCCACGTAAATGCCCAGATACCAGGCATCGACCTGATCCGGGTCTATACCGGTCAGCAGACAAAAATTCCCGGTGACCATCAACCGTTGAATATGGTGGGCATAGGCATAATCCAGAGACTGGGTAATGGCAGATTTCAGGCAGTTCATTCCTGTTTGGCCATGCCAGAAAAAGGCGGGTAAATTCCGGCTGGCAGACAGCGTATTGTGGCTGGCATAACCCGGCATATTGGCCCAGTAAACGCCCCGCACATATTCGCGCCAACCCAGAATCTGGCGAATGAAACCTTCCACCTGCGCCAGTGAAATCTCACCTTTTGCGTCATCATAACGGTTCAGGACGGCTTGAATGACTTGCATCGGATGCAGCATTTTTGTGTTGATCGCAAAAGAAAGCCGGGAATGATAGAGGCTCCACTGGTGTTCAGACTGGCAGGTCATTGCGTCCTGAAATTGCCCGAAATGAATTAACTGATGCGCACAAAAATAGTCCAGTAAGGTCCGGGCCTGAGTGCGGGAAACCGGCCAAAGTAAATGTGTTGCAGGCGTCCCGAAATGGGGGATCTGATGCTGGTTGAGACGTTTCAGAATGTCGGAAACATCGTTTTCAAAGCGCAGCGGTTCTGGGATTGCCGCCAGATCCTCCGGTTGCAGCTTGAGCCGGTTTTCTTTGTCATAGTTCCACTTGCCGCCTTCCGGCTGTTTGCCATCCATCAGTACAGAAAATCGCTTTCGCATCATGCGGTAGAAATGTTCCATCAGGACATGTTTGTCCCGACTAAAGTGCTGGGTGATTTCATCGAAAGGCAGCAAAAAATGCTCGGTGTCTGCTTCCTGGACAGAGACGCCCTCAGGCAGTTTCAAAGCGCGCAGTTGCGCCAGCAGACGGAATTCGTCCGGGCGCTGATATTCAAACTGGCTGATCGAATGGGTTTGGATCAGATCCGACAGCAGATCCGGAAAGGTCGCATAGTCTTTCGTTTCATCCAGAGTCAGGTGACAGACCTGAAACCCTGCTTTCGAGAGGGCATTGGCAAAGGCCGCCATGGCAGCAAAAAATGCGCAGATTTTCTGAACATGGTGCTGGGTATAGGTTGCCTCCTGATGGAGTTCGGCAATCAGGTAAAGCGTGTCTTTCTCTTTCGATTGAAACCAGGAATGGGATGCATTGAGTTGATCGCCCAGGATCAGGCGTAACTTGTTGTAAACGGGTTTAGTCATCTTTTAACCAGCGTTGAATGAACTCGCGGTGCGGATCGTACATGTCTGTTTGTTTCTGTAAATCGAAGTAGCGCCAGCCTCTCGGGTCTGCACCCACTCCGGCGAGATACTGCCAGTTGCCCCAATTAGAGGCGACATCGTAATCAATCAGCTGCTGCTCGAAATAGGCAGCACCATATCGCCAGTCCAGAGCCAGCTCATGAACAAAGCAACTGGCGACAAGCTGACGTCCCCGGTTCGACAGATAGCCAGTCTGATTCAATTGCCGCATGCAGGCATCAACAATCGGGTATCCGGTTTTTCCCTGGCACCATTGCTGGAATCTGGATTCCTGATGGCGGTTGTCCGGGCCTTTTTGTTTAATACCATGATAGTAAAATAATTTCTCCTGATAGGCATGCGCATACCATTGAAAATATTCCCGCCACAGGAGTTCAAACTGAATCCATTCAGTTGATTCATTCCGGATCACCTGCTGATGATATGTGGCCAGCCGATTGAGTACAGTCACAGGGGACAGACACCCCAGCGCGAGCCAGGGCGAGAATTTGGTCGAATTTTCCCAGCCGTCCAACGCGTTGCGGGTCTCTTTGTAGTGCGCTGGCAGCTCACTGGAAAAATACTGTTCCAGATGGCGCAGAGCCGCTGTTTCACCGCCTGTGAACCCGGCGACCTCAGTTGAAGGGGAGGTACTGAATACGGGTTTCGTGCTTGCCAGATTGATCGGATGAATGGGTGAGGTTTCCGGCAAAGCTGGCGGTGGCGGTAAGTTGGATTCTGCGGCGATTTCATTTCGGTATGCCAGTGTTTCAACTTTCAGACGAAACTGGGTAAAACTGGCTGGCAATTCCTGTAATGGAAAAGGGAGCTGCTCGCGGGTAAACAGGGTATGTGTTGCGGCTTTCTCAAAAGCCACTTCAGGATATTGAGACGCCAGATACGCCCAACACTGGTTTTCATAGTAACCGGCCTGCTCACTGCGACCAATCACGGTGATCGGGTACTGATCCAGCAAATCGTCAATCGCATCTTCCAGCGGCGTATCCCGAATCAGCAGATACTGATGCGGATGCTGCTCGGCGAGCTGGTGGTTGAGATCGGCCAGTGATGCCAACAGAAAGTTACGGCGATGCGCACTCCACTGTGAAATCTGGTTCGGGAAACTGTCCTGAGTCTGTCGTGGCAGGCAGTACAGGCACAGCAGGTGATCAACCTGTGCAGCCGTTTGCTGAAGGGCCGGGTTATCATGCAGTCGCAGATCGTAGCTGAATACAAACAGTCCTGTTGTCATCACCGGCCCCCACAAAAGATGTATCACAAGTGTAGGCCGGAAAACGTGTGGTTTTGACGATCCAGCGATCAGTTTTCAAGAATCTGTTGTGAGACGCCATGGCTTGCTGAATCTGTACGATGCGCAAAATTGCTGTCGAACGCCTGACTGCTGGCGTAGATGGATTCGCGGACCAGCTCTGCAATTTCGACAATCAATTCAATCATGCCGGGCTGACGGGCCTTTTTGCGTGAGCACATTATGAACAGGGATTCAGACAGACGCGCAGATAAGTGTGGCAACACAGGCACAAGCCCCTGAGTACCGGTGCAGAGATAAACAGGTAAAACCGCCAGCCCCATGCTTCTTTGTGTTGCGTGGCGCTTCGTCAGGTTGTTATCAAAATACTGACTGAGGACCGGCAGAGAGAATTTACTTTGCTGTGCATAGATGTTGGGCCAGTCCATTTTTCCCTGTGATTGGATCAGCAATCGGTGCTCGGTCAGATCGGCCAGAGACTCCGGCGTGCCGTATCGGGCCAGGTAATCCGGGCTGGCCGCAATGATTTTGTCGATATCGGCGACCCGCTGATAATAAAAAGACGGATCAGGCTGGGAGAAATTGAGGGCAATATCCAGATCATCTTCAAAGAAGGCCTTCTCGCGGCTGGTTTCGACCAGATTGATCACCAGATTCGGGTAAGTGGTCATCAGTTGATCAATCACGGGTAACAGCAGCTGATGCGCCAGTGCCACTGAACAGGCCAGATTCACCGGGCCGGTGAGTGTTTCAGTCTGGCTGAGTGACAACATGCAGTGTCGCAGGCCATTCAGGCTGGTCTGACACTCAGCCAGCAGTTTTATCCCTTCCCGGCTGAGTTTGAAGTGATGCTTATTTTCACGTTCAAACAGTGAACAGCCAAGCTGGCTCTCCAGCTTTTTGATCTGTGCACTCACCGTAGATTGCGAAACATTCAGCTTGTTCGCTGCTCTGGAAAAACTGTTGTACTCAGCGACTGCCTGAAAATAATGCAGCAGCGCAAATGACTTATCCATCTTCATTGACATCTATCTATAAATAAATCCGTTTGAATGAATTATCATTGATGTTTGGCTCAATTTACACTGGTTCTAATGACATAACTATAGGTAATTCCAGTGAATCTTGACACCCGATATGCTTTTCAGATGGCGCTTGATATCAGTGCGGCAGGCGTTTTTATGGCCGTATCTGGCTTTTACTGTCTTGCCGAAGGTTTGACACTGTCACAAATCGGCTGGTTTTTTACGGTGTTTTTTTGTCGTGATGGTCGTGCTGGAAGTCCCTAGCGGGATACTTGCTGACCGCATCGGTCATTTACGGACTTATCGCATTGCCAAAGGCTTTGACATGCTGAATTTTGGCTTGCTGGTCTGGGCACCCAGTGCGGAGGTAATGCTTCTGGCATCTGCGTTCGGCGGGATCGGCAGAGCTCTGGGTTCCGGGTGTCTGGAAGCCTGGTTCGTCAATCAGCGGGATCTGACGTTGATATCCCACACGACAAAATCAGCCTTGTCCCAAGCGAATGTCTGGCTCCTGACCGGATTGGGTTTAGGTGCTGCAATTGGGGGCGGTTTGGCGAGTTTTGTCCCCCAGACGCCTGTCGCGGAGGTATTCGAAGCAAACCCTTACAAAGCAGCGCTTTTCCTGAGTTTACTGATTCACTGTGCCGCATTTCTGCTGAGTTTTGCCAGTTTTCATGAAGGTGAAAATTATCAGCAGCTGTGGGTCAATCGGGAAGATGCTGGGCCGAATCTTTTTCAACGCAATGGCATCGCGCGACTGAGGACCTTTTGTTCAGGAAAGATTGTGGTACTGCTTTGCTGGCAGTTATTGTTCGGGTATACACTCGCAAATCATAGTATTTATTGGCAACCCGTCCTCAGTACACTGCAGGGCGGGGGAGCAGTCTTGTCCTGGATTGGTTTGATTCTGGCATCAAATTATCTGGTTGCAGCCATGCTCGGGCACCTCTGCCGACGGATGCTCACGAAAGCCAGTGCGCCTGTCTGTTTACTGCTTTTGTCCTTGTTGGCGGGATTGTCACTGGTGGGGCTGTCGGTTGTGAATCATGTGATGTATTTGATCATCGTTTGCTGGTTACTGATATCTGCCGTGTTTTTATCACGCCCGGTGATCGCGGCAGAACTACACTTACATGCCCGCCCCAGCTTCAGAAGTGCGGCAGTTTCATCCCTGTCGTTCAGTTTGAATGCAGGGGGCATGATGGCAGGAATGATTTTGTCTGTGCTCACAGTTCATTGGTCTGTGACTGCAGCCTGGCTGCTGAACGGGTTCTTGGTCTCAGGATTGGCGTTCGGACTGTATCTGAAACACCGCCGAATGAATTCTGCTGTTCCGATTGATATGGCTGAAATATCCTGAGTCAACGCTGATGAAGGGTTGAATGAAAGGGGGGAATGGGCTGTTTTTTCAGTTCACCCTAAAATAAACCTTTACAACAGGTACGGCTCGCGTATGATTCGTTTTGCTCTGTCGCTCAGATATTGTCATGCAACAACAAGTCAAAGTTAAACCTCAGAATTTCTTCATTACTGACGTGATTCCTCAGTGTTTCCCTTAGCTTCATCGTGACATTCAATCATTCAGCTATCAGCGCATCGCATCATTGCGATTCCTATTTTTGAATTCATAATTTGTAAGGGACATCTCATGTCAAACAAATCAACTGGTCTGGTAAAGTGGTTTAACGAAGAGAAAGGTTTTGGTTTCATCACTCAAGACAACGGCGGTGCTGACGTATTCGTTCACTTCCGTGCAATCGCTTCAGAAGGCTTCAAAACTCTGGCTGAAGGTCAGAAAGTGTCTTTTGACGTTGAGCAAGGCCAGAAAGGTCCTCAGGCTGCGAACGTTGTAAAACTGTAAGCCTGTTCCGGCGCAAAGCATACAGTCTTTGCGCCGATCAACCCTTCTGTTGTAAACCTTTCTTCCCTCTCTTCAGCAATTTTCATCACAATATTCTTCTGATTCATTCGTTAAATCCCAACTGTCTCATTGTCGCAATATTTATTTGATACAAATTTTCTGAAAGAAGATGCTGCATGGTGAGCAATGCTCAGACCATCAGTTCATTTCATCCATTATTTAAGGATTTTTATGTCACGTTCAACCGGCCGTCACCGTTTTTGGTTTCAGCTGAACCGTTCCACCCATCGTTCAGGCAATATAAAAGGAGAACTATGATTGTTAACTTCACGCTCTATCAAACGAATGTTTCCTGGAGCTCAAAGATTCATCAGTTAAATGATGACGTACTCATGCGTCATGTACAGGTTAAAGGTCAAATGGCTTCAAGAGATGTTGGATTCTCTTACTGCGAAGCATCTCAAACCGGGGAAATCCTGAGTGCTGATGAGCGAATCATCGGTCAATTCAGTGTCGTGGCTGAATTCTGACAGACGTAGAAAGACGTTTGCTCTCCGTAACCAACACTCTCAGAGTTGATACGTTTTTAAAATTATCCGGCGGTTGCCTTCACTGAGCCCGGATCAAGTTTCTTACAGTATAAAATTGCATCTACACTCTCATTAATCCCCTCAATGAAAGGTGATGCAGTTGATTAAAGCTCTGATCGCAGTGATTTATATGGTTGCAGTCTTGGGTCTCAGTGGCTGCGAAAGTCTGTTTTTCTGGCCTTCCAAACAACTGGTTCCATCACCAGAAGTGTTGAAATTTACCAAGGAAGATAAATTTTTCACCGCTCAGGATGGTACGTTAATCCATGGCTGGCAAATTGCCGCGCAGGGTGAAAAACAGGGCACGATTTATTTTCTGCACGGGAATGCGCAGAACCTGAGCTACCATGTCGCCAATGTTTTCTGGCTGGCAGAAAAAGGCTGGGAAATTGTGATTATTGATTATCGGGGTTATGGCCGAACAGCCGGTGACCCTGATTTTGCCAAAGTTCAGCAGGATGCACTCGCGGGTTATCTGGGGGTTTTAGAATCCCGGCAGGATCAGAAACCTGTCATTGTCTGGGGGCAAAGTTTAGGTGCCTCCATCGCCATCAATATGGTTGCTGAATTGCCTGCGGCACAACGGCCGCAGGGTTTAATCGTGGATAGTACATTCAGCTCCCACCAGAAAATTGTGCGGGAAACTTTGGGGAATTTCTGGCTGACGTATCTGTTTCAGTATCCATTAAGCTGGTTCTTTACCGATGATTACGCGCCTGAACAAGCGATTGCCCGAATTGATAATGTGCCATTCCTTTTTGTTCACAGTGTTCAGGATCCGGTCATTGATATCAGTCATGCGCAAACCCTCTATCAGCTTGCCCATGATCCGAAACAGCTCTGGGTATCTCCCGTCCCTGGTCATATTGCCGCCTGGAACGATGAAGTCTGGCGGGATCATCTGGTCTGTCAGCTGAATCGCTGGCCGCAGCTGAATACGCAGGAAGCCGCTTGTGAGGATGCGGGTCTGGCTGCCGTTAAAGAATAACGGCAGCCCTGAGACTGCCCGTGACCCGCTGCTTCAGGCGTTCACGAATTTCAGCTGGGTTGATGGCTGATGCAGCGCTCGCCACATCGCAGTCAGTGCGAAGACGGCCAGCACGATGTTTGAGAGCGGCATCGCCAGCCAGACGCCCGCCAGCCCCAGCCATTTCGGCAACAACCAGAGGAATGGCAACTGAATCAGCATATTGGCCAATGAAATGACCAGTGCCATGCCGCCCCGGCCGACCGACATGAAATACACTGAACTGATCACAATCAGACCGTCCAGAAACAGGCCGAACAGATGCAGCCTGATGCCGTTTGTTGCTTCACTCTGAAGCGCAGCATTGCCTGGGTTAAACCAGCCAATGATCGTGTCCGGCAGGACGTTGAGCAGGGCGATCCAACTGATGCCCACAACGCAGGTGACTTTGCACGCCAGCCAGACGGTTTGCCGGATTTTATCTGCAGCCTGTTCGCCATGAAAATAACTCACTGGCGGTTGCATCCCTTCGGAAATCCCCTCGGCCAGCAGGTAATACAGCGTCATCAGATAGCCGACGATAGCATAAGCTGCGACATGGGTTGCTGAACCGTATTCCATGAACAGGCGGTTGTGCAGGGCGACCATCACGCCTGTGTACAGATACATCACCAGACTGGACGATCCCAGTGCCAGAATATCCGCCATCTTTTTTGGATCGGGCAGGCAAGCCGACGGTCGGATTCCGAGTGTCGAAAACCGGCTCAGGAAATAGCTCAGCCCAAGCAAGAGAACAACCCCCTGTGATGTTACGGTCGCGATGGCTGCCCCCGCCAGCCCCCAGCCCAGCTTGCCGATCATCACATAATCCAGCACTGTATTCAGCACCGCGCCCAAAACCATCAGCGCCGTAGCAAACTTCGGAGAATCATCGTTTCGCAACAAAAACGGCATGGCACTGGCCGCAATACTGATCACTGAAAACACGGCAAAGATCTGCAGGTAGCTGGTGGCATACTCTGCCGTTTGACCCGCAGCGCCTTGCAAAGCGAGCAAAGGGCGACCGAATTGCAGTAAAAAAGCTGCGCTTGCCAGCCCGGTGAACGCAATGACGATCAGGGCATTCCCCAGTGAAGCACGGGCTTGTCCAGTGTCCTGCCTGCCGCGATAGGTTGAGATCAGGCTGCCAGCACCCATCCCGATCATCAGGCCGGTGCCAAGCAACAGACTGATGATTGGCCAGGCCATGTTCATCGCAGTCAGACCGTCCTGACCCAGATAGTGGCCGACGAAAATGCCATCCACAATCTGATACAAACCGTTGACCAACATCGCCATCACGGCAGGAATGGTAAACCGGTAAAACGTTCGGCGAATGGATGTGGCTTGTTGAATTGCTTCCATGATAAACCTCACATGAACGAAAGCAGATTTCAGAATGGCGATGATTCTCTTATCAGATTAAGATGGAATAAAGTTAGTTACTATCCGGTTTTCGGATGGGTGAGGGGATCATGTCACGTATCAATTGGAACCTGGATCAGCTGGAGGCTTTTGTCACAGCGGCTCAAACGGGCTCTTTTACTGCAACCGCGCGAAAGCTGGGGAAAGCACAGTCTCGTATCAGCACCGCGATTGCCAATCTTGAAGCCGATCTGGGTTTTGCACTGTTTGACCGGGCCGGAAAATATCCGGTGCTCACGGAAGATGGCACTGCCGTTTTGAATGATGCCCTGTCGGTGCTCTCTCAGTGTGAGCGTTTGCAGTCGCGTGCTTTCTCGGTTGCGGCATCTAAACCCGTACAACTGACCATTGCGATGGATGAAGCGGTGCCGATTGAAAATTTTGAAACGCTTTATGCCGGGCTTGCGTTGCAGTTTCCGAATTTGAGCCTGACATTGCTCAATGGCTCACAGGAAGATATTGCCCGTTGGATTGATGAAGGCAGAGCTGAACTGGGATTCGTGTTACAGGATCACCCGTTGCCATTGTCACTGGAGCGGTATGCGATTGTCCGGACCGGGCAGTCGCTGATCGTATCAGACGATCATCCGCTGGCTTCGTTTGATGCACCCACCGAAAGTCAGTTGATTGCGTATCGGCAACTGGTGATTCGGGATCGGATGGGCAATGCAATCGGTAAACCGCTCTCACCAAGCTATTGGCACGTCGATAGCTTTTATCTTATTTCATCGTTAGTGATGCGCGGGATCGGCTGGGCCTTTGTACCGGAGCATGTTGCCAGAGCCGACTGGTACGCCGTGAAAACTTTATCGACGCAGAATTTACCGTATCAGCCGGACTTCATGCTGTCAGCGGTGAAACGCCGGGACAGCGGCTGGAATGATGTGCTGAAGTGGATGCTGGATGAAGCGCAGCGCTTATTTCGCGAAGAAGGTGCACGATAATTCAGGCATGTCGGAAATCTTCAATCTTTGCTGCGGCTGATTGAGTACTTTGGTGTCAAAGACAAAGGAGAATCCTCATGACAGCACGATTAGATTATTTCAGTACGGCACCTCAGGCGATGGAAATTCTGGTGAAACAGGAGCACTATTTCCATCATCAGTTTCGCGAATCGGCAACGATGTCGATGACGATTTGGGAACTGGTGAAGCTGAGAGTTTCGCAGATCAATCAATGCGCTTTTTGTATTGATATGCACAGTAAAGATGCGATCAAACTGGGTGAGCAACCAGAAAGGCTTTATGGACTGAACGCATGGCGGGACATGCCAATGTATACTGAACAGGAACGCGTCGCACTGGCATTTGCAGAAACGCTCACTGCGGCACAACCGATTTCTGAGTCGCAGTATCAGGAAATTCTGAACACGTTCGGTGAGCAGAGCATGGTCGATCTGACTTTGGCGATCAATGCGATGAACAGCTGGAATCGGGTGGTGAAAACTTTTCAACCTGCAGTGGGCAGTTTTTAAACGGACGGGTGATGGATTTCAGAATCTATAAACCACAAGGAAAACTTGCAGACCATATCCAGGCGATATGGTCTGTTTCTGTCTCTGAAAAACAGGCTGCCGCTGAGCAAAAACTCCTGTTCAGCGATGCCGGGACAGGCATTATGTTCAACCTTGGCTGCGATATCGTTTGGGGAGAGCTGCCACAGCCGATGGGGGTGGTTCTTGAATCTGTCAGCCCCAAAGCGCAGGCAGTATTATTGCCCCCGGGAACTGTGCTGGCAGGGATTCGTTTTCATCCTGCAATGGGGTTCAGCTTTTTGGGGAAACGTTACGGCCAGGCTGTTCAGGCTGAGGACGATCCCGAACATGCGCGTGCATTACAAGCGTTACAGGCGCAGCTGGTCAATAGCACCGGACATCAGGGAAGAATCAGCCGTATTTACCGCTGGCTGATTCAATCAATGGATGTCCAGCAAGCGTCACATGATGCGATTTCCGGGATCATGAAAGCGGTGCATTCCCATGATGAGTCGCGGACTTTACCTGTCAGTACGCGTCAGATCGAGCGGCATTTTCAGAAATGGCTCGGTATCACACCGAAACATTATCAGCGTATTCTCAGGGTGCGAAACACCATCGACGTGATCAGAACAACCCCTGATATCAATCTGGCGGAATTGGCCGTCACACAAGGCTTTTCGGATCAGGCCCACATGACCCGGGAATTTTCTGCCATTGCCTGTATCACCCCCCGGCAATTCAGCCAGCGGGTGAAACAGAGTATTGCCCGGATTCAGTAATACCTGCTCAGCGACATTGATTTGGCCTGGTCCTTTGCTTTGATGATCTCAGATGTTTCCATATGCAGGCTGGGACGAGCAGCGTCAGGATGACCGAAACGGCAACAAGCTGTTTGAAATCAATCGGCTGCGACACAGATTCTGAAATCATGAAGCTACTGAAAATCGCCCCCAATCCGACCGAAAGATGCTGAACAGCATTCTGAATCCCAGCCATTTTTGTCCGGAGGGCTGCTGGTAAGTCACTCAGGGTCGAAGTGACTAAGATCAGACTTCGCGCTGAACTGACGGTCATAAATCCGGCAAACATTGCCAGTGCCAGTTGCGGATTGGCCGTAAAAAACCCCAGGGCGCAGCAAACAACCATCAGGGCGGACAAAACCGTGATGCAGTTGAGGTCCGAAAATGTACCGTGATACCTGCTGTAACCCTGAATCAGCAGGAAAGAACCCGTCCCCCCGGCAAGATAGCTCAGCGCGAGCGATGTTTCAGAGAGATGCAGCCGCTCTACCAGCATGACCGGAAACTGAGTCGACACCAGAAAAGTGCCAAGGATGGTCAGGGCGATCAGCAGTGCGAATGGCAGTACAGCGAATGGAGGCATCCTTTGGGCATCTGCCGGATGGGAATCAAGTTCATCTTGCGGGTGTGTTGCATCGGAACGGATCAGCACCAGAAGCAGACACATGAAAAGCAGTCCTCCGATCAAATAGAACGTACTTTGCCAGCCGAAAAAGTCAGTCAGCCACAGTAAGACAGGGACGCCCAGCGTCAGTGCCAGTGGAAAAGTACTCATCAGCATCGCCATATGTCGTTTTCGCAACTGAGGGGGGCTGACCCGCGCGAGAGCGTTCAGATTCGTCACTGCCAGCATCCCCCCAAAGCAACCTGCTGCGGCTCTGGCAACGAGCAGGGCATTGAAATGCTGTAAAAATGGCAAAAGAATCGTCGAAATTGCTAAACCCAGCAGGCAAATCAGATGCCACTTTCGTTCCGACTGAGCCGAGCGGGTCAACAACAGGCTGCTGAGTGCCGCACAGAGTGCATAGCTGCCGGACAGGTAGCCGGCCTGGGATGCGTCGTTGTGCGTTTCCTGAAGGATAAATATGCTGAGCGGAACAATGATCAATAAGTCCAGCGCCATCAGAAAATGGATCAGGTAGGCCAGCATGCTTCCATTGGATCGCGCTGCATGCTCGGAAATACGATTTGAATTCATGGTTGTTTTGTCTCTCTGTCGTTCGAAAGCTCAGATTGTATAAACCTGTTCAAAGGGATAAATTGGCTTTCATTGGTTTAATTATCCCGAAAAGTGGGTGAATAGTGTTAGAGCAGGTCGAAACCCAGTGGCTGCAAACTTTTCATGCGGTTTATCTTTGTCAAAGTTTTAAGCAGGCTTCGGAGATGCTGACGGTGCCAACGTCCAATGTCAGCCGTCATATCGTTTTACTTGAATCGGCAATCAACACACGGCTTTTTGAAAGAACGACCCGCCGAATGACCCCGACAGAGGCAGGGCATCAGCTCTATGGGTCAACCTTGCCGTTACTGACGGCCCTGAATGATGCATTGGAGGATGTCCGGGATCATGCCAAAAGCGTCACGGGACAGTTAAAACTGCTGATGCCTGATTTACCCGTTTTGGCTGAAATGGTCGTGAGTTTTTGTGAAAAACATCCGCAACTGAGCCTTTGCTGTGAAACCAGCCTGAGCCCGAAAGAAGATTTGCTGGATGGCTTTGATATTGTCCTGAGTTTTCACCGGGGAGCGCTGGCAGACAGCGGCTGGGTTGCCAAAGAAGTGTTCCGGAAACCAAGCTGTATTGTGGGGTCCCCGGCACTGATTGCGCGGGTTGGACAACCGAAAACTCTGCAAGAAATTCAGCAGTTGCCCTGTATTACGACGCTGACTGCGCTGAATGGCTCACCATGGATATTCAAAACGGCAGACGGAAAACAGCAGACCCTGCCGGTGAAATCTGCATTTAAAGTGAATAGTGGAACCCTGGCCAGCCGGGCGGCGCTGGCCGGATTTGGGTTTGCCATTTTGGCTCAGGAAGCTTGTCAGGAGGCAATCGAAGCGGGTCGGCTGGTTTTGATTGAACTGGAAGCTGAACCGGAAGATTTAGTGCTGCACGCCATCTATGCTGGCCGCAAACATCTGCCTCAGAAAATTCGTGCGTTTCTGACGCATCTGGAGAATCAGATGTCCTCTTCTGAGCTGTGATGCGATAAAGAAACTGCTCGTTGTTCAGCGCCTGCCGGACTGCGATTCTTTGGCACAACGCAGCATTTCCCATGTTTCTCTGTAGCTGAAGGCAAGTGGCTGTGATAGAAAATGAGCTGAGAAAAATCCAGTGTTTATCATGATTTAGGCAGGAGTCAGGAGATGGCAATTACCATTCGGCACATGGAAGATACAGACATGGATGGTCTGTGTGACATCTATTCAATTTCCAGTGTGCTGGAAAACACATCTCAGTTTATGCATCTGGGCAGTAAACGGATCGGTCAGTTGTTTTCTTCTTCAGATTTGATCACGCTGGTGGCTGATCTGGATGGTCGCGCTGTGGGCCATGTCACGCTTTTTACCCGCCAGAAACCGAAAGAAAAACATATCGCCAGTACAGCGATTGCTGTTCATCCTGAATTTCACGGCAGGGGGGTGGGATCGATGCTGATGGCGGAAGCCATTGATTTATCAGATAACTGGCTGAATGTCTTGCGTCTGGAGCTGGAAGTGAATACCGACAATGCACCAGCGATTGCCCTGTACCGAAAATTTGGTTTTGGCCTGGAAGGTGAGAAGAAAATGGCAACCTTTAAATCGGGTCAGTATGCCGATTTATATCTGATGGCCCGGCTTGCAAGCTGGCACCAAGTGTGAGAAAGTTGCCCGCGTTGTACGTCTTAACGGTCACAAACCGTTAAGATTCAGCTTCGTATAACCCCACTGATAGGGTGTGGGGGTCTCTACCAGAATCCGTAAAATTCTGATTACGAAGAGTCAAGTCGATGTACGGCTTTTCTCTTTGTGTTAGTCAGAATCCATCTTGCTCCCGCATTGCAGAATTGCTGTTCATCATGCTTATCCACGTATTGAGAACCCGATGAAGAGCAACCCATGAATCAATTTATTGCCGGACTGCCGAAAGTAGAGCTGCATTTGCACATAGAAGGTTCGCTGGAACCTGAGCTGATGTTCGCCCTTGCCGAAAGAAATCATATTGCTATTCCTTACCGTTCACCCGAAGAAGTCCGTGCGGCTTATCAGTTCCATAATCTGCAGTCGTTTCTGGATATTTACTATCAGGGCGCGAATGTCCTGATTCATGAACAGGATTTTTATGATCTGACCTGGGCGTATCTGCTGCGGTGCAAGGCAGACAATGTGGTCCACACCGAGATTTTCTTTGATCCGCAAACGCATACCGAGCGCGGGATCGCGTTTGAAACCGTGGTCCATGGTATCCATCGTGCGCTCGAGCAAGGCCAGACTGAGCTGGAGATTTCCAGCCAGTTGATCCTGTGCTTCTTACGTCATTTGGATCAGGATGCGGCATTTCGCACCTTGGAACAGGCGATGCCACACCGCGACAAAATCATTGGTGTCGGACTGGATTCTTCTGAACTGGGCCATCCGCCCGAGAAGTTCAAAGATGTGTTTCAAAAAGCACTGGAAGCCGGGTTTCTGACGGTTGCACACGCCGGGGAAGAAGGGCCATCGCAGAACATCGACAATACCCTTGATTTGCTGGGGGCAACCCGAGTTGATCATGGTGTGCGCTGTGTAGAAGATCCGGCGCTGGTTGCGCGGCTGATCCGGGATCAGGTGCCTTTAACCGTGTGTCCGTTGTCGAATCTGAAGCTCAAGGTGTTTGAATCGATGCGTGATCACAACATCGTTGAACTCCTGCGAAAAGAGCTATGTGTGACCATTAACTCGGATGATCCGGCTTATTTTGGTGGATACATGACAGATAACTTTCAGGCTGTCGCCGACGCGCATCCAATGAGCCGGGAAGAGATTGCTCAGTTCACTTTCAATGCCATCATGGCCAGTTTTATCAGTGAAGAAGAAAAACAGCGCCTGACGCAGTTGACGCTGAACTATCTGGAATCCTTCTGAAACACAAAGCCGCTGGTTTCAGCGGCTTTAAGGCACCATGGATCCTGAAAATTACGCGATTTCAGCAGCAATGAGATCCAGCACTGATCTGAAAGTGTCATCATGCATGTTCAGCAGGTGATCCCCCACATACCATTCGAAGAAAGACTGGTTGGGCAGTGCCGCCTGCTGCGGGTAGCCAATCCAGATCTGATGGTTTTTCGCCAGCTTATCCCGAATTGCTGTTGCTTTGACTTCACTGACCGGCAGGTAAAGATGGAATAAATTGGACTGCGGTGCGGCCGGATTTGGCGTGAGCATCGGGTAAGCGCGAACAATCTCATAGATTTGTTGGGTTCGCTCGAATAGTGCAGGCATCTGCGCCAGACGCTGATCAAATTGCATCGCGGCAGAAACCGCATAAGGTGTCCGGTGAACAACATTGCCACCCTGACGCTGCATCCACCGGCGGGCTTTGTCGATTAAGGATTTATCGCCGAGTAACATGGCGCCACCCAGTCCGGCAATGCCTTTATAGAGTGAGACATAGGCTGAATGAAAACCCGCTGTAATCTCATGATACTCGCGGCCATACCAGGCTTTGGCTTCCCACAGACGTGCGCCGTCTAAATGAAGATGAATATTTTGTTGCTGGCAATGGGCTTTGATGGCTTCTAAGTCATCCCATTGTGGCAACTGACCGCCAATTTCACGCATGGGCAATTCATACAGCACTGCGGCGATATCGTCCGGCCAGGCTTTCAGATCATCGAGCTTCCAGGTCTGATAAGGATTCCCAACCGGCAAGACCGAAAACCGATCCTGAAGCTGATAGTTCTGGCCTTCATGCAGATAAATATGGCTGGATGGATGCATGGCCACAACGGGGTTGTTGCGTGCCATACAGGCCAGTTGCAGTGCGGTAGGCTGGGTCATGGTGCCGGTGACCACAAACAGGGCGGCCTCATAGCCCAGTAAAGCGGCGATTTTGGCTTCAAATGCCTGCAGAAAATCACCTTCACCATAAACATCATGGTTGATTTGGTGTGCCTGACACCAATCTGCCATGCGCTGAAAGGTTTCTGCCGGGGTTGGCAGGTGGTTTCCCGGTACAAAAGTGGTGCATTGGTTTCGTAATGCCTGACTCATATCTTTCCTTGTCAGTTTGATTTTTTCCAGAATATATCGCTGACAGAGCCTATGACGGACTTGCAGACATCACAAGATAAACGGATTTAAAAGTTGATTCTGCGCACCTTATTCAAACGATTTAATAGGTGAATCTTGCAAATTCCGTTTCAATCGAGGCATAGAGCTCCGAAACCCAGGTCGGAGATTGCGCTGCAATCGGACGGATAGGGGCTTTTCTCGGATCGTGTGGCGCAATCACGACATCCACATTGCCCTTGCCGATTTTGCCGACCAGCGTAAATAATTCTTCTATAGCGGTATCCCCGATAGCCAGACAGCCAATCGAGTCAGCTTTGCCATGAATGAAAATATTGGTTCCCGGACGCGTTCTGCCTTCGAGATTGGCATATTTCATATCAAAATCGTTCGGGTAATTGAGTTTCATGGACAGATGAAAGCGGCTGTTCGGATTCAGCCCGATGATTTTATAAATCCCTTCCGGCACCTGACGATCACCTTCTTTCATTTTCGGGCCTGCTTTGCCACTTGCCGCTGTGACAGGGTAACTATGCACGAAATGCCGGGCACCCCGTTGATCAATCGCCCACAGCTCCAGTGCCTTTTCTTCCTTCAGACCAAGCAGGGCAATTTTGGCGGGTGGGTAAGCAACATTGGCTTTTCTGAATCTGTATTTCAGGCGTTGTTCCGACAGTTGACCATAAATGGCAAGCACATCGTCGACGGTACGTTTTCCTGAGTGACTGACAGATTGTGCGTGAGTATGAATTGTCGTCAGTGCAGGTACTAAAAAGACGAGCGTTTGAAAGATTTTCTTAAACATAGCATCCAGGTTGCATTTTCTTACTTCTGATAAAATCCATGATAGGGGAAGCCGGAGAAAAATGTCTTTTCAGCAATGTCAAAATTTGCCAGAAGCCGACAATTTTTGATGGCCTCTGAGGAATAATTTGAGGTGATGACCAAAAGAGGTGTCTTGCACTTGAATTTGGCTGATTGAATTTATAATGAAGACTGATGGTGCGAAAGTCTTGATATTAAAGCATTGAATTTGGATGCAATGAATGCATCCTTAACTCAATCGCTGCTATCAATGACACATAGTTTACACAGCGCAGGAGCTGTGTTTCAGTTTCTGTTGTGATGAATAACGAGGCGTCCACTTCGCCGCAGCCAGCCTAAGCCGATGAGGCATGCACAGAAACACAGACATCATCAGTAAGGCTGGGTGAAATGATCTGAAAGAAAATTAAAACCTGTTTATTATCTTTGAAAGGAGAGAAAACAATAGATCGGCGATGGTTCAGGTTTATTTAAATGTGAATATTTAAATTGCGTTGAGATAATTTATATTGGAGTGCCTGAATAAATGCTTTGTCACCTTGATCTTTTGCAGATAAAGCAATATTCAGCCAGATACCGGATTCGACGGCATTCACCCGATAGATTCGAATCTTATCCATTCGGGTATTTTCGACTAATTCGACCGAATCCAGATCGTCGATATGAATTTCAAAGACGGAGATACGTTGATTCTCTCCCTGAGCATAATGAATTAACAGATCATCTGTCAGAATTGCGCCACCTTCCAGTACGGACTTCCTGCCATAACTGTAAAAATACTCAATCTGATCGTCAGACGAGAGAATATAATGATTCACTAATGTATCGCGGGTGTTTTGTGAGATTTGGTTACCCGTCTGCACCTGATTTTCTGGCACATGACGCAGAACAAAAAAGTGAAGGGTTGCCATGATCAACAGAAAGATCACAATCACGGGAGCAAATGTGATCAAGAGTCTACGTGGCTTTTGAGGTGAGGACGGCTGATAAGGCTGCAAAATAGATATCCCTGCTTTTTTTGTCGTCACAGTTTACGTGAAAGATACTTTATTGATAAGTCCTCAGTTGAGTTGATCTCAATTCACGACAGCGTCCAGATGAGAATTCAGCGCGTGCATGTCTAAAATTGTGCGGTAACGACAAAACTAAAATAATTCAATTAATTACTGTCATTCCCGATTCTCCCCCCGTCATTCCCGCGAAGGCGGGAATCCATCGAGCGCCGGG
>NZ_JAUORR010000012.1:0-136468 GCF_030547945.1 Photobacterium sp. 1_MG-2023
AAGATGGTATCCGCTCAAATCAGGACAATCAACAAGCCACTGCGCTGGAGTCCGTACACCAGATTTGACTATAGCTCCAGAAACTGTGGGCATGATTGACTTTGATACTGCACATCCCGCCCCCAGAATTTGGGATATCGCTTATGCCGTATACTGCTGGGCTCCATTCAAAACTCACGAGTATGATGCAATGGGTGACTTAGAATCTCAGTCTGTACGAGCCAAGCAGTTTTGTGATGCTTATGGTTTACCAGAAAAAGACCGTCTGGCTTTCGTGGATGCAATGATAGACAGAGTACAAGCTTTGGTAGACCATATGCATAGTGAAGCCAGTCAAGGTAATCAAACTTTCATCGAAAATATCAAAGATGGGCATCATTTGGCTTACTTGGCGGATATCCAATATCTCAATAGCCATAAGCAGTATATTACCGACACTTTGGTGGGTGCCCGTGCATGATCAGGCTTTCCTCGTGCGGCAAAGTTTGATGAGGGGAGTCCATGTCATTGATCATGTGTCATCAATCAGAGGAATTATCTTTGCCGGAAGTAAAAACAGTCGGTCTTTTTTTAATCACCGCTTTCGCTGAAATTGTTGGCTGTTACCTACCATATCTTTATCTGCGTGAGGGGAAATCGGTTTGGTTGCTGTTGCCGGCTGCACTGAGTCTTGCGGCATTCGCTTGGCTGTTGTCTTTACATCCAACCGCTGCAGGCAGAGTTTATGCTGCGTATGGAGGCGTCTATATTTTCATGGCTATTTTATGGTTGTGGGCTGTTGATGGGATTCGCCCAACCACTTGGGATCTCGTCGGTTCCGGTGTGGCACTTTTGGGGATGGCGATTATCATGTTCGCCCCACGGAGCACATAGCAAGACCCGGCAAACGATGTGTGAACAGACTGCTGCCGGGTTGTGTTCGTTTTCATGGAGGAACGATTGTGGAAATCTGGAAGTTATTACTCTTTATCCCTGCGTGTTTTGCGCTCAATATGACACCAGGGCCAAACAACCTGTTATCAACGAACAATGCTCGTTGTTATGGCTTCAAGTCTGCGCTCATTGCTGGCCTTGGCCGGATTTCAGCTTTCACAGTAATGATCGTATTCGCTGCTTCAGGTTTAGCCGTCGTGCTTTACACATCTGAGACCCTATTTTTCGTGATAAAGCTTTTGGGTGCAGCTTACTTGCTGTGGATTGCGTTTCATCTTTGGCGTTCAGAAGCCAGTCCAATGACAGAAATAGAGAACCATCGCAACCATTTAGGCTTAGCGAAACAAGAGTTTGTACTCGCCGCTGGCAACCCCAAGGCCCAAGCTGAAATAGCAAAGGTATCGCACATCGCGTGGACGGCGAGTCCGAATCATGTGAAAGCGCACGATTTTTACAAAAATCTAGGTGCTGACGTTGAGCGTATGGTTGGTCAGCGGCCGTACTTTCGTTGGGCAGCGCTCGCCTAGCAAGACGTTTCAGAGCACTCTCATCACATAACAGCTTCTCGGTTCAGTTGGTTATTGTGTTTCGGGGGGGAATGTTTAGTTTCTTGGAATAACGTTGCCACCTCTGATGCGGTGTTACCTGTCATTATAGCTTTGGAGATTTAATGGACATTCTCATTGAACAAGAGATCGAATTGCATCAATACGACATACGTCAAAGTAAAGCGGATATTGATCGTCTGATTCATCCCTGTTTTTTAGAAGTGGGTAAATCAGGAAACAGTTATGATTTGACGTTGATTAAACAATTGATGGCATCAGAAGCGCCTTCTAATACTCGTGTTCATTCTCAAAATTACCAATGTATTCAGCTTGAGCCATCAGTTCAACTTCTAACGTATGAGTCAGTAATGGTGAGTGCCTCAGGTGAAGTTAGCGATTATGCGAAACGTTGTTCTATTTGGGTATTTACAGGGACTTGTTGGCAACTCAAGTATCACCAGGGAACGCCTTGTACGCCTTTCAAACTACAGAATAACGAATACCATTGGTGTTAAATGAGCAGGTTCAGGCCTTTGAAATACACAAACACGGAGAGCAGGCATGATGCATTGGGGAATTCTGGGAACAAGTTTTATTTCTGGTGTGATGGCAGAAGCGATCAAAGGCGACGATCAAAGTAAGCTGTATGCCGTGGCCGGCCGTTCAGCGGATAACTTATCTGCGTTTGCCAGGCAGCATGCTGTTGAGAAAACCTACACTGATTATGAAATGCTTTTGCGTGATGAACAGGTCGATATCATTTACATCGCTTTGCCGAATCACCTGCACCATGATTTTATCCTGAAAGCGGCGCAACAAGGCAAAGCGATTCTGTGTGAGAAATCGCTTTCGATTGATATGGCGAAAACTGAGCTGGCACTGCAAGCTGTCAGGGAACATCAGGTGTTTTTTGCCGAAGGTTTGATGTACCTGCATCATCCATTGATTCGTGAGCTGGTTGCGGTGCTTGAATCTGGAGAAATCGGTGAACTGCGCTCGATTCATACATCGTACATCGCTTCGATTGCGCAGTTCGTCAATCCGGAGAGCAAAGGCGCTTTATATAATCTGGGGTGTTACCCGGTGTCTTTACTGTATCTGGTTGTGAAAACGATGCTAGGCGAACAAGCTTTCGAGAATCGTACTCTGCAGGCAGTGAGCCGAAGAGGAGCAGATAACAATATTTGTGAATCGAGCTTACTGATGAGTTTTGGTGAACAAAGCTCTGCCATTGTCCATACCGCTGAAGACCATGGTTTGAAGCATCAGTTTACGATTCTTGGCAGTCAGGGGTGTATCACCATGGTATCGAATCCGTGGCTTCCGGCACGAGAAAACCACTTCAGTGTTGAAATCTATGAAACTTCAAAACGCGATATCGCAGTCACCGCCCAAGGCGATGCATTCTTTTATCAGGTACGCCAAGTACGTGAAGCGGTAGAGGCCGGACAAAAGGAACTGGTGAGCCCCTGTGCAACCTGGCAAGATTCATACAATATCATGCAGTTGCTCACAGAATGGGAAAGTCTCGGCCATGAATAACCGGGTTTAAACAGGGGAGAGCGTATTGTCGGTATGGCTGACTGTCAGAGCCGATCTGAATCAGTACACCTCATGGCAGACTCGTATGGTTCTGCCATGAGGCTGTGAATGCGCCTCGATCCTAGTGACCGCAAATGGCGGCTGCATCGAGCCTGATTGTGCAGGTGTTGGGCTGCGGAGCGTGCCAGTAAATGTTATCAAATTCTGTATTGCAGCCGACATCTTCCATCAGTGCGACATCGCCATCACAGATCAGCATGACAGCATTGTTGCCTTGAAATTCTGAAACAATGCGATAACGAGAGACGTTCCCTTCGACAGCCAGTTTGGGGAGCTTCGCGAGTTGATCCGGGATTGAAGCGGTCGCGTTATTGATCACTTCTTCACTTGTGAGTCCTGTTGTATCTTCATACTTCAGCTCACCATCAACAGCTTGACTGATATCTTTTAAAATTGAAGCGATGTCATACATGACTTCTTCAGGATATTCGGCTTGTGTTGTACAAGAAGTGACAGTTAAAAATAACGCGACTGTGGTGAATAATCTCATAGCGCCCTCCATGCAGTCAGCTGGCCATCTTCACAGTAGCCGGTATCTAAATTCCAATTTTTGAAAAAGCCTGTCGTCTGGCCCTCAAATACACAACTCGCAGTTTGTTCCCAAAATAATTGGATCGTTTCAACGGCTTTATCAAAAATTTCATCATAGTGTTTCAGGCCATCCGGTGTTTCTAGATGCTCGATATAAATAGGGTTGACCTCATCTTGAAGCGGGTAAGTTAACCCGTGTCTGGCGGCAACATGTCGTGCCCATGGGAATAATCGGTGTGACTCCTCGGCATGATTCACAACCGTCTGAAAACCTTGATGCCAGGCGTGAATGTCCGGCTCACATTCATTTGCGTATGCAGGATAGACAACAGAAAGGGCCTTACACCATATCTTCCGGATGATTGGATCGATGCGGCTATCGTCCAGAGGATCGACACAACTGCCGATATTTTCTTTGACACGATCGGCCAAACCGAGCTGTCCGAGTTGCATTCTGGATGGCCAGATATAAGCATCCTGATTCATCTCACAGATCCTGTGTTGTTTTGCGTTTTCCGCATAAGGACCCACTTTCATTTCCACGACCGGATGAATCGTAATATCAGCAGCGACATGTGAAACAAAGCCACATAGCCAGGCAAAGGCTTTTTCAAAGTGTTCGTGATCGACTGCTTTGACCTCCTGAATAAGCACATTGATCAACGTACCAACATCGTTGTAGTGCATTTCGTCGGCCCACTTGTTTTGTGCAGAATTCAGAATGGCGAGATAAGGGAAGTCGGGGCTGACACAACCCAGCTCTAAGTACCTTTTGTTTTGCGCTAAAGCTTTTTTAGCTTTGTTCGGCATATTTAGCGCCAGCATTGCATTGTTGGCAGAAGCCACATTGACCGCTGTGATGTGAGCAAAAGCACCAGGCATATGAACCTCCATGTACAGTGTGAGGACATGGAGTTTACTATGCATCAAGTTTGTCATTTGAGACTTCAGTCTGATATAGAACAGATATTGGCTGTCTGTGGCGCACTTAAACAAGAATGCGATTTGCGAAGCGGCTTTGGATGGCTTATGGGTCAGAGAGCGCATCAACTCAAAAGAGCGCAAATACAAGCGTTTAGGAGATTTCCTCCGGCCAGCACCGGAGGCAAATGTAAATCTCGAGCAAAAAATAGGGGGCGGGCAGGCTACCTGCTTGATATGTGGTGTGAAAAATCTTTAATTTTCAAGTGTATAATCTTTTGGTTAACTTCTTTCATCATACGCTTTCCTCGCGCGTTTAATTTCATTCTGATGCTCATCCGCCCAGCAAACTAATTGGTACAATGGTTTCACGATATCTCGTCCCATCTTTGTTAGGCAATACTCAACTCTGACCGGTACTTCAGGATAGACGGTTCGATTGACATAGCCTTCCCGTTCTAAATCACGTAGCGTCTGGGTCAGCATACGCTGAGAGATACCTTCCACTCTGGATTTCAGTGAGTTAAATCGATCTGTGCCGTCTACAAGGGCAAACAGGATGAGCAACGACCACTTATCGCCGATCTGTGAGACAACATTCCGTACCGGGCAATCGTCATCGTTGTGAAAAACCCGCTTTTCTGACTGAGCCTGCGTTGCCATGTTTGTATTCCTTTTCAGTGTCTTCAAATCTCAAATCGGGTTACCAAAATGTGCCTAGCGAACAATATGGTACCTTCTTGTTATCTAAGTTACTAATAGTTACCATGGCAATCAACCTATATTGATGAAACGAGAATACTTCTGGAGTGATTTATGTGGAAAACACTGACACCTTTTATCCTGCTGTTGATGAGCACGATGGGTTTTGCGCAAACCGCTGACAAGCTGGTGATCGACCTGAATTCACTGAAAAAGCCGAATTGGACGGAGCAGGAATTAAATAACGCAGTATTAATCACTGATTTTGTCCAAAATCTTATGAATAACCATGATTTTGATTATATCTTGGAGCGTTACAATAATAGTGCCTATGTTCAGCACAATCGTAATCTGCCGAATAAAATCGAAGGGTTGGTGGGTTTTTTAGAGGAATTTGTTGAGGAATACCCTGACTACACTTACGACGTAAAGCATATCTATGTTGACGGTAATTACGTGATTTTTCATTCTCATGCAACCTTGAATCAGGAAGACAGAGGGAATGACCAAAAAGGCCTGAATATTATTGATACTTGGCGTGTCGAAGAGGGCAGGATCGTAGAGCACTGGGACTCGATTCAGGCACTTGATTTTTCAATGAGATTTTATTCCCTCATCAGCGGTGGTGATATCAATAATTCGAACGGCGTGTTTTAGATTTTTGAATTGAGTATCAAGTACGAACAATCGCTTTGAGGAACGGGAACCCGGTGATTTTGATTGAAGGGACTGAATCGTGTCATGCACGATGCACACATATGACCTAGCTTCCATAATAGGTCGACAGATAGGTGAGTATCGCTTCCCGATCACTGGGTTCCGGCTCAGCCATTCCCTGCTCCTCAACCATCCAGACTAAAAGCTCATCCCATCGCTCTTGGCTGAGTGCCTGTTGTGTGACGAGATGGAGTGAATGGCAGGCAGAGCAGGCCGTTGCCACCAGCGTCATGTTTTCGCCTGGGGCCAGAATGTCCTCCCCTGGGGATTTGACCGGTTCACCTGCAAAAGGGGTGGACCAATCCGGCGGAGAGGGATTTTTAGTCGCAAGCCAGGCAATGATCGCTGCGCGGGCACCCGGGTCTTTGACGCCCGGGAAAAGCATGTTTGTACCGGGGGCGAAGTCTTCGGGGGAGGTGATAAAGGCATCCAGCTTGTCCGCATTCCATTTTCCTTGCTGTTGTTTTAAGGCGTCACTGTATTGAAAGCCGTCAAAACTGGCGATCGGACGATCAGCCAGCCCCCAGAGCGGCGGTCCGACGACAACCACACCCTCTGCTTCCAGCTGATGACAGGCTTTGCAGACCAAGCCTTGTGCTTCACCGGCAGAAATCAGAGATTCGTTTGCCGAAAGAGGCAAACAGACCCAAACATTCAGAAGAAATGAGAGCGGGATGACCCGCTCGCACAAAGATGCCATGGTCATGTCAGTTATCCGTTGACGACGACAGCGACCCGGTGGAATGTGTTGTTCAGGTAACCTTTGGGATTCCAGGCAATCGCAAAGGGTTGGCTGACCCCTTGATCATCTGTGGCTTTTGCCCAAATTTCATAGTAGCCAGGTTTCGGGAACTTCACCTTGACATTGAAGGTCTGCCAGGCGCCTTCATTGGCCGGGGCTGCGAGTTCCGTATCCATCCAGGTGGCGCCAAAGTCGATGGAAACCTGCACTTTTTCCACTTTGCGATCGCCAGACCATGCATGACCGCGAACGGCGACTTCACTGCCTGAAACCTGAGTATTGGTTTGTGGCGATGTGATTAGAGATTTCACCGGCATCCGTTCGATAATCTCAAAATCTTTTTCGTCTACTTTTTCACCGGGTGCAACGGGACGGTTCGGCACGCGGTATGAAGTCCCGGTCATTTTGGGGCCATCATGGATCTGATCCCGAATTTGAATTCGTGTCAGCCACTTTTGCGAACAGGAGCCAGGCCAGCCAGGTATAACCAACCGTAATGGGGCACCGTTCATGGGGTGCAGTGACTCACCGTTTTGCGCAAAGGCAATCAGGTTGTCGTTGCCCATTGCTTTCTCGATAGGGACACCCCGTGAAATCGGTAATTTTCCTTCTTGCCCCGACAGGTGCTTGTCCGCACCGTAATGAGCCGTGTAAACAGCATTGTCTTTTACACCTGCTGCTTTCAGTACATCAGCCAGTCGAACACCAGTCCACTCCGAACAGGCGACAGCCCCGTATGTCCATTGATTCCCTGTCGCTTTGGGTTCAAAAAAGGCCCGTCCGTTCCCACCGCACTCGATGACCAATTGCTGTTTGACCACCTCGAAGTTTTTCTTCAGATCAGCAAGGGTCAATGTCATGGGTTTATCGACCAGACCGTCTATCGTGAACTTCCATGCATCCGCATTGACTTCAGCCGGAGGGACACCATTATTGCGAATGAAGTGACGTGCAGTGGGGGTAATATCGTCATTCAGCAGATGAGGTGGTGTTTCTGCATTCATGGGCCGGTCATTCAAAACGGTTAAGCCGTCTTTTCCTTCAATCACGACATCGTCAAGACCTTCAGCAAATGCTGCCGGAATCATCCCGGCAGGCATGTTGCGGTGAAATGGAATCGCGCCCCCGAGCACGGCAGCCATCGTGGCTAAACCGGCGCCTTTCAGAAAACCGCGTCTGTCCGGAAAGCTGACCCGGCCAAAGATCTTCTGGTCTGCAGACTCTGGGTGCTTTTCGTAAAACTCGAAGATACCTCGTGGTGGATTTTTCTTCTCTCTGGCCATCGTACACACCTATATCTGATGAAGATTCAGGCACCCCGGGTTCAACGCATTGAATCAACAGGCGAGAGCCCGGAACAACAAGATGAGTCACGCAAGGTACCATTCAAGACAGATGTTCAAGCACAAAGCCAGCACTATGCTGGATGTTTTATGCTTAAAGGTTACAACTTTGTTTGTGAGTGTAGTTGGCAACCCGGTATCTCTCAAACCTGTTGGCGACAGAAGCGCCGACGCTCAATAACTTCCGATACTGCCCCGAAATGCGGTGCAGTGACTATGATTGATGAAGTTTTTGAAGCGGGAGCAATCATGAAATATCTGTTTATGTTGATGGTTTTCTTACCGGTTGCTGCATTTGCCAAGAACTATCGGATCGTGACAGAAGCAGAAGCCAGCGATTTTCTCAATCAGGCAGACGTTTCACAGAGAAATGTCCCCCATGGGGTGCAACTGATTGATTTGGAGCGTGCGATGATTCAAGGTGAAAAAATAAACAGCGGTGGCTGTTCTTACAATAATTCATCACTTTTAAATGAGAAAACACAGCGCTATGTGATTGAAGTGGCTAAAAACCTTGAGACGTGCGAATCCCTGGTCGAGTTAGGTAATCTTCCCGATGAGTGAACAGGATGCTTTGCCGGAACCATCAACCGATAGGTTTTATATAACGTGATGAGAAATTGAACGCTTTTTAACCCGTATCAAAGGGTGTATAGTTGTATCTGCGTTTATATTGACTACACTTATGCAGGGAAAGCAATGAGTAAAGCTTTTGATTTCATGGGAGGTCACGCCATGGTTACCCAAAAAGACAGTAAACATTTCATGCTTACGATGAGTGTGAAAGATACTGAGACCAAGCCAGATACCACGGTGAGTGTACAGGGGACGAATGCGCCTTTTTCCAATGAATCATTGCTTCACCCGGCCGAGGACATTGCGCTTCTTCCCTTGATAGGACCGCATACGCTGGGTGTGCAGCCAGCGCCTGTCCAGCGACCTCAGGTGAGTTTGATTGTGGACGAGGATTCTGCGGAAGATGACCATGCGCTGTCTGTGAGAATTACCGCTGAAGAAGCAGAATCACTGAAAGAACTGAGCCGAAATCTGTTGTTCTATGCCCAAAAAGGGGGATTACAGCACATTGTCGATTTGCTTGAGCGAGATGCCGAGCAACAGTTCAGTGACTTTAAGCGGCGCATTAAAGATCACACTTCATCTGAAACGCAATTTATGATTGCCAGCGCTTTGAATGAGATTGAAGCGCGTACTGAGCAATATCCATTGCTCAGTGCAAGCGCTGCGACGAATTTGCTGGGTGAGTTTCAGGCTTCGAACCCGTCAAGGGTGATCAGTCAGGCAAGCCAAGCCCGGCGGCTATTCGCGTTCAATTTTGGTGATGCGAAAACAGTACAGGTGCCCGCGTTTCAGTTTGATACAAAACATCTGGGAGTCTGGAAAGCCGTTCCGGAACTGTGCCAAACACTGAATGGTTTGAATGACTGGGGGGTCTATCAGTGGCTGACCTCAGTCAGTGACGATTTGGGGTGTACCCCAGCTGAAGCGCTTCAGAAACCCGAGCTGGAAGCAGATCTGCTCTATCTGGCAAGCTTGTACAAAGCAGACAGCACGTTCAACGACCTCAGTTATACAGCGGACACCGATGCATCTGAAATCGGGGGGCGCTAGTGACGGAGAATCAACCCCCTGTTTTTGAAATTGATGCGCGTCGTCAGTTGTTCCGGGTGCTGCGCCATGAGTGTGATGAAGCGGGAGAACGGCTATATACTGCCTTGGATCCGAATCCTTTCAAGCAACTTGAATGGATCTCGGATATCAGAGCGAGGGATCAGCACGGCAATGCGGTCACCGGGCGTTTTGCTCCTTTTCGCAATAAGTTTCAGGAAGCTGTTCCTGCTTTGTATGTTGCTGCAATGCCGGAAACAGCCTACTACGAAGCCGTGCTGAGACCCATGGGTAACTCGGCCCGGCGGACCTTATCTAAAAAGCAGTTTGAGGATCTGGAAGTCGCGACACTCAGCTTTCAGAGCACGCTGCGTGTTGCTGATTGCCGTCAGGCTTACCTTGAAGGGGGAGCCGATGCATTCTGGCCGTATTCCTTTGATCAGTTGTTTCATACAACGCAACTAAGGTCGATGGACAATGCCAGAAGCTTGGCGAAGTATGTGGCAGACAACTATCCGAACCTGGATGGTCTGGTCTGGGATTCTGTGCAGCAAGGCCATTGCGTGCCCGTTTTTGTGCTTTTTGGCCCCCGGCGACCAGGGGAGATCCACAGAACCAAAGCGGCATTGGATGATATTCCAACCTGGCGACCGTACCTCCACAAAGAAGTTGCCAGAGGGAATCTGGTGATCGCACCGGATCTGGCCGCAATCCTGTAGTTATTGATTTATCAGTAAAAACACAAACTTTATTACACCTTTTTGACCCTGATAACTGGCAAAACTGATGTGCTCTGCAAATACTCATGAGGCAGTCTTGCAGAGCGTTTCTGCGCACGTTATCGACACAGGGTTATGCCATGGCTCATCTGATTTATTCTTTAAACATGACATTAAATGGTCACTGCCATCATGCGGATGCTGTAGTGGATCAGGAACATCATGAATATGCCCTTGAATTATTACATGCATCTGAAGCTTTGATTCTGGGGCGTCACACTTATGATCTTTTTTCCGCGTTTTGGCCAGAAGCCGCAACAAGACGGGACTTACCCAAATATATGCAGTATCTGGCGATGGAATTACAGTCCATTCCCAAGCGGGTTGTCACGACCCGGCCGCTTGAATATTTCTGGCAGAATACTGAGATTCTGAAAGGACCGGACATCGACCAGACACGAGAATTTTTATCCGGGATCTCCGGTAATGTTGTTCTGTTTGGCAGCCCCGCGTTGGGAACATCACTGGCGGATGCAAATTTGATCAATGAATATCAATTCTTACTGGAACCCTTTATCAGCAACCAGGGAAAGCAAGTTCTGGATGGTGTGAAATTACGGCAAAGATTGATGTTATTGGAAGCCCGAAGACTGAATCGGGACGTCATGTTGCTGAGATATGCATCTGAACCATAAACGGCTTTCTTTCGGGTTGTTTTCGCCTTTTTTCTCAGGCAATGTTGTGGATTCTCAGGTTTTCATAGCAAGGTTCAAACGTGGTTCGCAGTCATCAATTTACGCTGGCCGGGTGTGGCGCAATTTTTCTTTTCAGCAGTGTGGTCGCCCTGATCCGAAATGTGACCGAGCAACTGGGTCCGGTGGGTGGGGCCGCCATGATCTACAGCGTTAGTGCTGTCATTCTGATTCTGACGGTTGGTTTACCCAAATTGTCCTCTTTTTCCCGCAAATATCTTGTGCTGGGTGGAGTGCTGTTTGTCAGCTATGAGATGTGTCTGGCGCTGTCTCTGGGGATGGCCAATGACCGGTTGCAAGCGGTTGAGATGGGGTTGATTAATTACCTGTGGCCGTGCCTGACTGTGCTGTTTGCGGTGATCTTTTCTCGTCGCTCAGTCAGTTGGCTGTTATATCCCTCGTTGTTATTATCTTTTTTGGGCGTTGCCTGGACAGTTTCCGGCGACAGCGGCTTATCGATTTCCCAGTTAATCGCCAATGTACAAAGTAACCCGGTCAGTTATACGCTGGCGTTGAGTGGTGCGTTTATCTGGGCGATTTACTGTAATCTGACCCGCCTGATGGCGGATGGCAAAAATGCGATCACCTGGTTTTTTGCGGCAACAGCCGTCGCCCTGTGGGTGAAATATCTATTTTCTCATGAGCCCCCTATGGCGTTTGATCTTCCGGTGATCCGCGATCTGCTGCTGGCGGGTCTGGCGATGGGCGGTGGTTATGCGCTGTGGAATCTCGGGATTCTGCGCGGCAATATGGTCCTGCTGGCTACCTTGTCTTACTTTGTCCCGGTATTTTCAACATTTCTATCGGCGCAGTTGCTTGGGCTGACGTTGACAGCAGCATTCTGGCAAGGGGTGGTGATGGTGACTCTCGCCTCAATCCTGTGCTGGTGGATCACCCGTGAAAAAACAGAGCCGGTTCCAATACAGGAAGAACAAGCCTGAACCCTTAAGCCCGCAGTATTGCGGGTTTTTTCGTCGAATGAACTTCAAACGTTCCACCCGCAGTGCATTTCCATTGAAGACGATCACGATTCCTTTCATTGCATATCAACTTTATTGAGTATCCGGGTAGGATCGTGGGCAATCCGGGTAAATCCTGAGTCTATTTCATCTCTTATTTTCTGCGGAGATTCAGTGATGTATGACATCGTCAACGTGCAGGCGTATTCAAAAGGTATTGAAGCTGCTGCGGCGTAGTTTCATCAGGATGAGGACAGACGATACGGATTTATCGGAAATTGATTGAATCAACAGCCATGAATGAAAGGAAAACTGATGTACCAGGTGATTGAGCAAGTTGTGGGTCCGGATGATTTTTTGCGTTTACGCGAAATTTCAGGTTTATCGTCTCGATCGTATGATGCGGCTGTGAAAGGGCTGCCGAACAGCTTGTATGGTGTTCATGTTGTCCATGAGGGTCAGGTTGTCGGGATGGGTCGGGTGATTGGTGATGGTGCCGTTAATTTTGACATTGTCGATGTCGCCGTCGACCCGGCGCATCAGGGAAATGGCCTAGGACGGCAAATCATGGAATGCATGATGGCCTATATTGATCGGGAAGCCTTTCCGCGTTCCTATGTGTCTTTGGTGGCGGATGTCCCGGCTTTGTATGAAAAATTTGGTTTTCAACGGGTTCGCCCGAAATCTGAAGGGATGTATTGGGTGAAAAAATGATCGGTCCTCTGTCCGAACCATCGCATTGGAGATTGAAAGATGATCTCATGTCAGCAATATGACTACATCGAAATTGCCTGTCTGTACACATTAGCGGTCAGGCTGACCCTGAACAATGGTCAGCAGATAGAAGGCCATGCGAAAGATACCCTCCGGAACAGTGACAGGCAGGAATGCCTGTCATTACAAACCAGCCGTGGGTTGCAAATCGTTGTGCTGGATGAACTGGTGCGCATGGAAGCAACACAGCCCAATGTGCATTTCGATGTGGTTGAATTTTAATATCAGTTCTAACTGATTGAAAAATAGAGGTTGTCGGCTTGGTGTCGGGTCCGTGTCGTGGCTTGTCGGGTGAAAAGTTCAGTAGGCTTGGCATTGAAACAGCAAAAGGGAATTGAATGATGATGATTCGGAAACTCAGGTTACAACGTGGTTGGTCTCAGGAACAATTGGCACAATTCAGTGGCGTCAGTGTCCGGACCATTCAGCGAATTGAGCGCGGTGGGAATGCCGGCTTAGAGACCCTGAAGTCCTTTGCGGCTGTTTTCGAAATCGATATCACTGAACTGAAACAGGAGCCAGACATGGACAAGGAAAACGCGGTGAGTACGGAAGAAGAACGTGCGATCTCTTATGTGCGCGACATCAAGGCATTTTACTCACATCTGATCACTTACTGTCTGGTGATCGGCTTATTGTTTGTCATCAACTTTGTCACAGATCCGTCTTATATCTGGGCCTGGTGGCCAGCAATGGGATGGGGGATTGGCGTCGCCATTCAGGCTGCCAGTACCTATGAGTGGTTCAATTTTTTCAGTACGGACTGGGAGAAGAAACAGGTCGAGAAGCGATTGGGCAGAAAGCTTTGATGCACTTAGAACATTTACAATTGCGGGCCGGGAACTCCCGGCTTGTTTGTTGCGGTCATCTCTTTGGAATGAGGTGACAATGTTTCTCAGAAAAGCCATAGTTAACGCAGAGGTCATGTGAATCAGAGGCGCTGGGTATGGCAGGAAAAATGACAGAACAGGAAGCGGCAGCAAAACTGGAAAAATCTTCGAAAAAGGTGACGGATAAAGACATTGAGCGGGTCTTGGAAAAAGAACAGGACATTGAAGAAAAAGTTCAGAAAAATGGGTCCCTGCGACAGTACTTCAATGTTGTGAAATCAATGTACAGTCTGGTCAAAGCCTACTGGAAAGGGGAATACCGGGAAATTCCCTGGTTCACCATCGCCGCTATTGTGACAGCCTTGCTCTATGTGTTTAATCCGCTGGATGTACTGCCGGACGTGATTCCGTTTCTCGGCCTCACGGACGATGCACTGATTCTGGCCGTCTGCCTTAAGCTTGTACAACAGGATCTGGATGATTTTGAACGCTGGCGTTCAGAAAAAGAACAAGCTTCGCAATCTGATCACTGAAGATGAAGTGAGAGATTATCAGTCGTTTCAAAAAATCCGCACACATGTGATGCACCAATGACCGTCATTATCGCGCAGGCGGGAATCTATTAAGCACCTTGCTTGCAGCACTTTCAGATCATCATATCGCCGATAAGTTTATCGCGATCATCCGCAATCCCACTCAATCACTTTCAGGTATTTACATTGCCCTGATGAGTCTCCAGCGCATAAACGTCACTGGATTCACGTCTTTGCGGGAATGAAAAACTTGTCCCTGAACTATGAGCTGTTACAAACCTATACATTTTTTTTTCTTGTACAACTTCGGCGGCTTGTCTAAGATTCTTGTACAAGAAATATTTTTGTATAGGTGTAACATGTCTATTCCGGTGGGTATCAGTGCCTGTGTACTTGGCGAGAAAGTACGATTCGATGGCGGGCATAAGCGGAATCGGTTCGTGACCGATGAGCTGGCTCAATACGTTCGGTATCGTCCGGTCTGTCCGGAGATGGCGATTGGTTTGCCTGTGCCCCGTCCGACTATCCGGTTGGTTCAGCAGGAAGACGGCGAGCATTTAGTCGATAGCAAGCAAGGTGAGAACGACTATACAGCGGCGATGCAGAGTTTCGCCGAGCGTCATATTGCTGGCCTCGATGATCTGTGTGGTTTCATCGTTTGTGCTAAATCGCCGACCTGCGGCATGGAGCGGGTGAAACTGTACATTCCGAATGGTAATACGGTGCCGGGAGGCACGGTTGGTGTGTTCACGCGCAAGCTGATGGCAGCCATGCCCTGGTTGCCTGTTGAAGAAGACGGACGATTACATGATCCGGTGCTGCGGGAGAACTTTGTCTTCCGTATCCACGCCCTGCACGATTTTTATCAGAGTGTGGGTCAGCAGCCGACAATGGATGCTTTTGTGAAGTTTCATTCCCGATACAAATTTGTGCTAATGGCCCATTGTCCCGCGGCTTACAAATCGATGGGGCCTTTGGTGGCCGGGATTAAACACTGGGATCTGAATGAATTCTTCGTCACCTACCGTCAGCAATTTATGGCGGCACTGAGTCACCGGGCTAACCGCAAAAACAATACCAATGTGCTGATGCACCTGCAGGGATATTTCAAACGCAATCTGACCAAGGCGCAAAAGCAGGAACTGCTGGATCTGATCCAGAGTTACCGATTGGGGCATCAGCCGATTCTGGCGCCTTTGGCACTGATTAATCATTACCTGAAAGAATTTCCGGATCCGTATCTGCAATTGCAGACATTTCTCAATCCGTATCCGGAGGAGTTGAAATTACGTTATGGCCTCTGAAGTGAAATTATTTGCAATCCGTGAAGTCTCTGAAATTACCGGCGTCAACTCGGTGACCTTGCGTGCCTGGCAGCGACGCTATGGCTTAATCAAACCGCAGCGGACCGAAAAAGGGCACAGACTGTACACGCAGGAAGATATCGAGCGGATTCAGCTGATTGTCTCCTGGCTCGATAAAGGCGTCGCTATCAGTAAAGTGCGTCCGTTGCTCGAAACCGGATCAGAGGCTGTCGCAGAGCAGGAAAGTGAGCAGGCCTGGGTGACACCTGTGATGACTGCGCTGGCTGAATGCCGGCGCGGAAAGCTGGAACAACTGTTAACTCAGCTGATGAAAGAATATCCGCTGTCATTGTTTATCGAACAGGTGGTGGAGCCCGTCGACCGGCAATTGAATGAGAGCGCGAATCCGCTCAAGCCCATACAGTGCGCATTATGGCAATCCGCTTTAATCGAGCACTGCGCTGCACTGGTTGCGAAAGCCCGCAAGAGAAACGGACGAAAAGCACTGTTGCTGAGCTTTGAGCCGGCACAGGATGGCATTTCGCATCATATCTGGCTCTCGGCGCTGGCGCTGAGTTTGGATGGTTATAGTGTCACTATTCTGGAGAATCTGCCATTTCAGGGCAAGTTGCATGGATTAGAAGCAGCTGTGTCAAAACAGGATTTTGCGCAGGTCCTGGTGGTGGGTGAAAGCAAACTCCCGCAAGCCATCCTGAAGCAATTGGCAAGGCTGCATACGGCGTTGCATTGCCCAGTGATTCTGAAAGGCAGTATTACGGTGATTCATGGATCCTGGTTACAGAAACTGGCAGGAGAGACTGAGCATGACGAAGACTGAATCCGCCAACAGCATGATGTGGTTCCGGGCCGATTTAAGGGTCGTGGATAACACCGCGCTGCTTCAGGCCAGCAAACAGAAAAAACCCGTGTTCGCCGTCTTTTTTGCCACGCCGGAACAATGGGCGTCTCATGACACAGCGCCGATTCAAATTGATTTGATCCGCCGCCGCCTGAGATCGCTCCAGACACAGTTAAGTGAATGCAATATACCGCTTCGGATTGAGCAGGTTGCTGATTTTGAGGCGCTTCCGGCTGCCATTGCTGCACTGGCCGAGGCATGGTCGTGCGATCACGTCTTTTGTAACAAGCAGTATGAATGGAACGAAAAGCTGCGGGATCAGGCTGTGGGTCAGGCACTGAAAAAGCAAAAGATTAAATTCAGTGTGTTTGAAGATACCTGTGTACTGCCGGCTGGGAGCGTACTCACCCGCCAAGGCGATCCGTTTAAGGTTTACACCCCATTTCGGCGTGAGTGGTTGAATCAGTTTCATCTCAGCCCGGCACTGGCTCAGCCTGCGCCAGCAGCGCAAGCCCATGATGCTGAACACATGAAATTTGCGACCCCTCCGAGTGACGAGCAAGTTGATCGTTGGATGGGATATGCCCTCAGAGACAGCAGCGACTGGCCCGTCGGAGAAGAAGACATCCGGGCGCGTCTGATCCGTTTTTGCGTTGAGAAAGTCCAGGATTACGGTGAGCACCGCGATCTGCCCGCAGTGGATGGCACCAGTGGTTTATCGCCTTATCTCGCCATCGGGGCAGTTTCTGCAAGGCAGTGTCTGTCGGCCGTTTTACATGAGTTTCCGGAGGCTTTTGAAAAGCAGGAGCAAGGCCCGTTTATCTGGCTCAATGAGATTATCTGGCGTGAGTTTTACCGTCATCTGATTGATGCCTATCCGCAGGTGAGCCGGGCACAGCCGTTTGTGAACTGGACCCGACAGGTGGACTGGCAATGGGATCAATCTGCGCTGGAGCGTTGGCAAAACGGCGAGACCGGATTCCCGATTGTGGATGCGGCGATGCGTCAGCTCAAAGCAACCGGCTGGATGCACAACCGGCTTCGCATGATTACGGCCAGTTTTCTGACCAAAGATTTGTTGATTCACTGGCAGGCCGGTGAACAGTGGTTTATGTCACAGCTGATTGACGGGGATCTGGCTTCGAACAATGGTGGCTGGCAATGGGCAGCATCAACCGGGACAGACGCCCAACCTTACTTCCGTGTGTTTAATCCGACGGCGCAGGGAAAAAAATTTGATCCAAATGGCGAGTTCATCCGTACATGGGTCAAAGAGCTGGCAGAAGTGCCGGATAAATACATCCACAACCCGTATGACTGGCCGGATGTGAAAAGCCTGGATTATCCGCCGCCTATGGTGGACCACAAGGCGGCCCGGGTAAAAGCCATCGAAGCATTCAAGCAGGCGAAAGCCTTGACAGAACAAGCCTGAACCGCGGTGAAACCCTGTGTCAGCGCAGAAAAAGGAAGCCAGACATCATGCAAAATTTCAGTACAAGTTCAGCGATTGAAGGACAGGAAAATCCGGGATCAGATTCGGTGATGGCGCAATTTATCCGCACATACAGCCAATTAGACCAGCAGGATTTAAGCAGCCTTGAAGCGCTTTATCATCCGGCAGTGGTGTTTGAAGATCCGGCGCACAGGGTTGAAGGCTGGCCAGCTCTGCATGATTACTTTCAGCGATTGTTCCAAAACGTCACGCACTGTGAATTCAGGATTCATCAGTCGATGGCAGATGATGCACAGGGTTACGTTGTCTGGACCATGGTGTTTGCGCATCCCAAGCTTAACCGGGGTCAGCACCGGGAAGTTCAGGGGTGTTCCCACCTGACGTTTCAGGACAATCAGGTGATTCATCACCGTGACTATTTCGATTTAGGTGAAATGCTTTACGAGGCCATCCCACTGTTGGGGCGCGTCGTGAAATCAATCAAGGCGGGACTGTGATGATGTCGACAGTATTAATTACCGGGGCCAGCTCAGGCATTGGCGCCCAGCTTGCAAAAGACTATGCCGCAGACGGTTGGCAGGTGATTGCCTGCGGGCGATCACCTGAAAAGCTGCATCAGCTGGCCATGGTCAGCGAAAGAATTACGCCATTGGCATTTGATGTGGCGGACCATCAGGCCACGCTGGATGCTTTGGGCGATCCTTCTATACGTCCCAGCCTGATCATCCTCAATGCGGGCACCTGTGAATACATTGAGCATGGCGAAGTCGATGTTGCCCTGTTCCGGCGGGTATTTGACGTCAATTTCTTTGGTGTCCTGAATTGTCTTGAGGCGCTGCAGCCCCGATTTACCGAAACCACGCATGTGGCCATTGTTGGTTCCACAGCCGCTTATGTGCCATTACCCAGAGCAGAAGCTTATGGCGCATCCAAGGCGGCAGTGAGGTATCTGATCCATACGCTCAAACTCGATCTGGCGCGTGACGGTGTCACTTTTACGCTGGTTTCTCCAGGGTTTGTGAAAACGCCGCTGACGGATAAAAACGATTTTGAAATGCCGATGCGTGTCTCGACCGATTACGCCTCAGACAAAATCCGGAAAGGCATTGCGAAAAGAAAATCTGAAGTTCACTTCCCATCGGTCTTCAGTGGGTTTCTTAAACTGGTGTCGCTGTTACCGGTGTCATTACAGCTGGCGATCATCAAACGAATGACAGGGAAATCATGATGAAAATAGCCATAATCGGAACGGGGATTGCGGGTCTGACCTGCGCCTGGAAGCTCCATGAAAGCCATGAGATCACCGTATTTGAAGCCAACAATTATATTGGTGGTCACACTGCGACCGTGGATGTTGCGGTGGCAAGCGGTCGTTATACCATTGATACCGGTTTTATTGTCTTCAATGATCGGACTTATCCGAATTTTGAGCAGTTGCTGAATGAAATCGGCATCGGGCGTCAGGCCACGGAAATGAGTTTCAGTGTGCAAAACGAGGCCATTGGTCTTGAATATAACGGTCATGATGCATGGTCGATGTTTGCCCAGTACCGTAATCTGCTCAATCCAAAATTCTATCGTTTCATCCGTGAAATCCTGCGTTTTAATCAGTTGGCCAGAGCGGTGAATCTTGATGACGTCGCAAACCAGACGCTGGGACAGTTTCTGTCTGCGCACAACTTCAATGAGTACTTCTGTCAGAACTATATTCTGCCGATGGGCGCAGCAATCTGGTCGTCCACACTCTCAGATATGCGCGCTTTTCCTTTGCCGTTTTTTGTCCGTTTCTTCCGCCATCATGGGTTACTGGAAATCACCAATCGTCCGCAATGGTATGTGATTCCGGGCGGCTCGCGCGAATATGTCCATAGTCTGGTTCGCGATTTTGACGATCGCATCCGTTTGAATGAGCCGGTATTACAGGTTCAGCGGTTCGGCCCGAAAGTGGAAGTGACCACACATCAGGGACCACAGCTTTTTGATCAGGTGATCTTTGCCTGCCACAGCGATCAGGCGCTGGCGATGCTGGCCAATCCAACCATAGCCGAGCAACAAATTCTGGGTGGCATGCCGTATCAGATGAACGAAGTCGTCCTGCATACCGATACTCGCATGCTGCCGAAATCGCGGCGTGCCTGGGCCGCCTGGAATTACCATCTGCCTGATGTGTCGAACCGGGAGCGGCGGCTGGCGAGCGTCACTTATAACATGAATCTCCTTCAGGGCATTCAGGCACCGGAAACCTTCTGCGTGACGCTCAATCGCACTGAAGATATTGATCCGGACAAGATCCTGCGTCGTTTTCAATATGCACACCCGGTATTTCATGACGAATCCATTGCTGCACAAACGCAGCGAGCCTTGATCAACGGCAAAGAGGGGTGCTGGTTCTGCGGTGCTTACTGGTACAACGGTTTTCATGAAGACGGCGTTCGCAGTGCGCTGGATGTCGTGGCTGGGATCGCTGCGCTTGATCAGGGACACCCGAGTTCGCATCTGGAGCTGGTGTCATGAGTGCGGCAGGGTTACAGAGCGGACTCTATGTCGGGCAGGTGCGGCATCGTCGCTATTCACCAGCGCAGCATGCTTTTACCTATCCGATGTTTATGCCGCTGATTGATCTGGATGAGCTGGATGCACTGGCGGAAATGGTTCGGGGGTTTGGCTGTCGCTGGTATCACCCGGCCCGCTGGCGGCGGCAGGATTATCTTCGCAATGAAGGGGATGGCCCGCTGAAAACCAGGGTGCAGGAGAAAATCATGGCGTTAACCGGAGAGCGGCTGACCGGTAAAGTGATGCAGCTTTGTCAGTTGAGGTACTTCGGCGTCTATTTCAGCCCAATCAATTTGTATTACTGCTTTAACGAACAGGGAGAATGGCGCTGGTTACTGGCCGAGGTCAGTAACACCCCGTGGAACCAGCGTCATTATTACGCTGTGCCTGCTGTCTCGGATTGGCATGAAAAGCAATGGATACAGGGCAAAGCTTTTCATGTGTCGCCCTTCAATCCGATGGCTCAGCATTATTTATGGCGATTGAGACCGCCTGAAAAGCAAGTGTTTGTGCACCTGGACATTGCGGGAAAAGCAGCGCAGGACACCGTCATGGACGCGACCATGGCGCTGCGCAGACGGACGTTTAGCACGAGCGTGCTCTGGCAGTTGTTACGTCAGACGCCAGTTCAGACTGTGAAAGTGCTCTGGGGCATTTATGTCCAGGCTTGGAAGCTCTGGCGCAAGAAAGTCCCTTTTTACGGACATCCGGGTTCAGGCCATTTGCCTGTGCACAAGGATAGAGAACAAACCAATCAACCAGAACGCTAAGGTGAGACAATGTCGAATACAGAAATCAAAAGCAGGTATCACACCGGGGAGAAAGAAGGCTCTATGGCCCGAAATCTGGTGTTTCAGCTGCTGAAACAACTTCGTCATGCCGGCCTGACTCTGGTTGACAGTCAGGGAGAAACCCATAGGTTTGGGGATGCGGCATCGGATTGTCAGGCACATGTCCTGATCAAAAACCCGGCTGTGTATCAGCGCCTGCTTCAGGGCGGCAGTATCGCAGCAGGCGAGTCTTATATCGACGGCTGGTGGGATTCACCTGATCTGACCGTTGTGGTCCAGGTTCTGGCTCGAAATCTCCCCATGCTGGATCGGCTGGAAGCCAACACCAGCTGGCTGACGAAACTGCGGGATGGCTGGCTTCACTTGTCGCGTAAGAATGACAAAGCCGGGTCGAAGAAGAATATTCTCGCGCATTACGATCTGGGCAATGCGTTTTACCGCACCTTTCTCGATCCGCATATGCTGTATTCCTGCGCGATCTACGACACGGACGAAACGTCTCTGGAGCAAGCCCAGTGGCTCAAAATGGACAGACTGTGCCGTCAGTTGGATCTCCAGCCAGATGATCACTTGCTGGAAATCGGCACGGGTTGGGGCGCTATGGCCATTCATGCCGCCAGACATTATGGCTGCCGGGTGACGACAACTACGATTTCAGACGCGCAGTACGAGTACGCGAAAGCGCGGGTGCATGAAGCCGGACTGGCAGACCGGATCACCTTGCTGCGACAGGATTACCGGGATCTGGAAGGTCAATACGACAAGCTGGTGTCTGTCGAGATGATTGAAGCCGTTGGTAAGGCCTTTCTGCCGACCTATATTCGTCAGTGTCAGTCTTTACTCAAAGCCGGTGGCTTACTGGCCATTCAGGCCATCACCATTGCGGATCAACGTTTTGAACAATACAGCAAAGGGGTTGATTTCATTCAGAAACATATTTTTCCGGGTGGCTTCCTGCCTTCGGTTACGCATCTGGCACAAAGTCTGACCAAACACAGCGACTTTGTACTGCGCGATCTCAAAGATATCGGCCTGGATTATGCCCGAACACTGTCTGACTGGCACCGGGCCTTTAACGCCAGTACTGAGACACTGCAAAAGCAGGGATTCGATGCGCAATTCATTCGGATGTGGCGGTATTACCTGTGTTACTGCGAAGGCGGGTTTAAAGAAAAAACCATCAGCACAGTTCAAGTGCTCGCCAGCAGACCACAATGGCCCTGATCTTCATGGAGCGACATGAGATGGACGTTTTGAAACCTCAATTTTTCACACCGCCGCTGTCAACGAAAGCGCTGGTCGCGGCAGGACTGATATTCAACCTGTTCTGGCTGTTGGCTGTGCTGGGACAAAACGACGGAGTGTGGCTGTTGATGATGGCGCTGCTGGTTTGCTGGTGGCGGTATCCGTCTTGCCTGAAGTTCGTGATTCCGGTTGCGATTGCCGGAAGCCTGATGGACTCAGCACTAATGTGGACGGGCATTTACCGGTTTGAAGCCGGTAGTCTGCCGATCTGGCTTGTTGTGCTCTGGTTCGGGTTTGGCAGCTTTCTCTGGTTTTTACGGATGAATCTGCGCCGCATGTCACCGCTTGTGCTGTGTATTGCCGGGAGCCTGGGTGGCGCGAGCAGTTATCTGGCCGGATTACAACTGGGTGTCGTGCTGTGGCCGTTGGGGAAATGGCTGACTTTTTTAATTGTCAGTACCTGCTGGTTACTGTTTTCCGGCATGGTACTGATGTGGATTCGTCGTCTTCCATAAGGGAGGAATCATGATGCGTCAGTTCAAATCTATTGTAGTTGGTGGGCTGCTGGCGATTGTTTCTCAAGTCAGCGCTTCAGGAACCTGGCAGGCATGGCCAACGGTCGGGGAAGCGACTCTGAAATGGGGGCCCTGGGTGATTTATGACTCGCAACTGCGTTCGCCGTCGGGGCGATATGACGCGCAGGTGTCTGAAGCGCAAACATCACTGGCCCTGGTGATTCGGTATCGCCGTGACATCGATAAAGACGATTTACTGGAAGCCACGGATGAACAATGGCAGAAATTGGGGTTTTCATCCGGAAAAAGGCAGCGTTGGCTTCGTCAATTGGCAGGAATCTGGCCAGATGTCCGGAAAGGGGATCGGCTGATTTTTGTCACGCATGCTGAGGGCGGCACCTTCTATCGTGACAACCGCGTGATTGGTGAAGTTGCTGATGAAGAAATGGCAAAAGCATTCATTTCAATCTGGCTCTCACCCAGAACCGAATACCCTGACCTGAGAAGGCGTTTGATCGGGGATGTTTAATCTTTCCCTCCGGAGGAGATAACGACGATGATATTCATTTCAGCATCTCAGACTGTTCGTGATCTGAAGCGATTGATGTTGCTTTGTGTTGCTTTGCTGGTGACCGGTTGCTCGACGTCTGTTGACGACCACAAGTATCATCGGCCGGCACTGAATCTGTTCAGCTATTTTGACGGAGAAGTGAAAGCCTGGGGCATGTTGCAGGACAGAAGTGGCAAACAAACCCGGCGCTTTTCGGTTGATATTCTCGGTACCGTCAAAGGGAATACGCTGACGCTGGATGAGGACTTTGTGTTTGATGATGGCGAAAAGCAACAACGGATCTGGACGATCACACGTCATTCAGACGGGCATTATTCGGGGACGGCAGGCGATGTTGTCGGGGAAGCGACCGGGAAAACCGCAGGGAATGCATTGAACTGGCAATATACCCTGCGTGTTCCGGTGGGTGATACAACTTATGAGATTGCTTTTGATGACTGGATGTTCCTGCAGGATGACGTCCGGATGTTCAATGTCGCAACCATGAGCAAATGGGGATTTCATGTCGGAACCGTCACCCTGTTTTTCGAAAAACAGTAATCTCGCCTGACTGGCATGATAACCAATCGTCTGTCAGGCTGTTGCAGCACGCGCTAAAGCGATCATGCGCTTTAACAGCCAGCGCAGAAGCGTTGGGATATGGTCGACTTCACTGCTGTCCGTAAATTCGACCATCGCCAGCGCGACATCGGGCTTGGCATGATGCTTTAACGCCTTCTGTATAATTTTCTTCGGCGGCGCAGGGTTATCGGACGACACTTTCGCAAGCTTGCGGAAGAGTGGCTCATACCCATGGTTAAACAGAAAATGTTCGATATCCAGATCCGGCAGGACAGTTAAGCGGTGTTTATCAGATTCACTGCCCAGCATATGCCGGACGGTCTCGGCATACTTTTTACCCGCAGCGTCACCATCGGTCACCACATGCCACTCAATCCCCATCAGTTTTGCAATCTTGATGATGGGTTTGAGCCCGCTTTGTGCAAATTCGATAATCTGGACTCCTTCGGCGGCAAAATTGTAGCCGCAGCGATAGGCAAACTCATTGAGCAGCCAGACTTCTGTTTCCCCTTCAACCAGCAGCCATGCCCGGGCATAGAGCGCGCCTGGCCGGTGCAGCCGGACATGAAAGCCTACCCGCCGCAGTTCATCCCGGCTCAGGCTGTGCTGATCCAAACTGTATACGCGCGTCCGGTCTGGTTCACGATTCAGTTTCTTAATGCTTTTGAGGGGCACCACGGAAGCCAACTCCGGACTGTTGGTGGTCAGAATTTTCTGCATCGGCATATTGGCGACGAATGCCCAGGCCTGATGCAGAATAATTGGATGAAGGCGGCCTTCCGGATCTTCCAGCGTCATAATCGGCCGGGAAATCCGTTTCAGCTCCACGGGCCCGCGGGCACGGATGTAAGCGTTGATCAGCCCCATCAGCACCAGTTTGTTTTGCTTGGTCATCTCCGGGCGAGCCAGCATTTCTAAGGGGTTGGGTGAATACTGGGTATGCACCGGCGCATGGCGGTATTCATGCTGTGCAGCTTTGTGATGCGGCGTAAACGCGAAGTAATGATCGACTAGTGTATGCAAAGCCCGGATACTGCTTTTGATTTCTTCACTGCTCACGTGACCCGGACGGGTCATCAGTCGCCGGCAAGTGTTATCCAGCCGTCTTTGGATACGGGCGTTGAGATCACTGCGTAAAGCCGGATCAGCATCTTCAAACTTATCTTCTCCGTCGATCCGAAGCTGCCGTGCATCGCGGATACGCACAATGGGGTGGAGCACCATGAGTTGCTTGACCAGTTTAGTTGTCTCTTTACAGTCGATGATGTTGCCACTGGTATCCAGAAAATTACGCTCTGTTGTGACTTTGTCTTCGTCTCGGAGACTGCTGATCTGGTAATAGAGCTCTTTATCTTCTTTTCCGCGATTGACCCACACCGGCTGAAATGCTCTGTATCGCCGGGCCTTGTGTTCCCCGGGATAATCCTCGACCCATTTCAGAATGATTTGTAACTGGGAAACCTGTGTGTGGCCTAAAGAGTAATCCACATGAAAATCTGAAAAATGAAAGTTATGGAACTTAGCATCTGGCGAGAGCGCGATACTGAGCGCATCTAACAGCGAAGATTTACCCCAGGTGTTTTCACCAATCAATACCGTCAGCTGGTTGAAGGACAGTGACAAACGTTTGATCCCTCTGAATCCTGAAATTTCGATTCTGCTTAAATGCATAGTTCATCAGCCTTTTTATTCTTCTCTTCTTAAGCCTATAGCATCTGGTGTCGGTGTGTTCATGGAAATGCTCACAAATTTTACTGAAGCTGTTGATTTTTCATGGTAACAGCTGTTTTCAGCCCTGCGTTGGTCTCTCTGTGATCAGGCTGGGATATTGCTTGTCGTGAGCGATCGGGATTGTTATAGTCGCGCCTGATATGAAATCCTGAGCAAGGCTTGAAAATGAAGAACAATGAAACGACTGGAGTTGGCTGATGGCAAAAATTATTCATACCATGGTGCGTGTGCACGATCTGGAAAAGTCACTGAACTTTTATAAACAGGCACTGGATTTAGACATTTCAAAGCGTTTGGATTTCGAAGACTTCAGCCTGGTGTACCTGCGAAATGATGAAAACGATATGGAAATCGAGCTGACCTGGAATCAAGGTGCTGAACCTTATACGCATGGTAGCGGTTATGGTCATATCGCGGTGGCCGTCGATCACCTCGACGAAGAACATGCGCGTTTTCAGTCACTGGGTTATGCGCCGCTGGACATCAAAGAATTTTCACGGGACGGTCAGTTGATTGCACGGTTCTTTTTTGTACTGGATCCGGATGGCTATAAAATTGAGGTGCTTCAGCGTCACGGTCATTATCAGTAATCTGACCTGACTTCTGAAAGGCAGCAGATTCGCTGCCTTTTTTGCATTTGTACCAACAAAAATGATGATCTTTTTGTGACAGATGAGATATTCATCCCTTGTTCACCCGCTTTGCTGTATCATGCCAGCAGTTATGTGATAACTATCATATCTGATTGAAATTTCACGGAGTACATCAGGCCTTTATGACCCAAAACAAAAAAGCACAAATTACCATCGCTCATATCAACGATACACACTCGCATTTCGAACCCTCAGCTATCCAACTGACCCTGCCAGAGCATGCACTCACAGGGACACAGCATTTCTCTTCAGAGGGTCCGCATGGGAACACAACTGTGTACGCGAGTTGCGGTGGTTTTGCGCGGGCATCTACGGCAATGAAAGAGGCCAGAAAGCAAGCTTATCTGAAAGGCCGAGAATTCTTGTTCGTGCATGCCGGTGACTGTTTTCAGGGCACCTTGTACTTTTCGTTGTTCAAAGGCGAAGCCAATGCACGACTGCTCAGTGCTGTGGGGGTCGAAATGATGGCTCTGGGCAACCATGAGCTGGATATGGGCAACACCCCGGTGGCTGACTTTCTTGATCAGGTAAATTTCCCGATGCTGGCAGGCAACTGGGATCTGAGCCAGGAAGATCAAAGTAAGCGAAACCCGCTGCGTTCGAAACCCAATCTGTATGCGTATGATCCTGAAACGGAATGTGCCCGCTATCTGGTGAAAGATGTTCAGGGTGAACCCGTCGCAATATTTGGCTTGACCATTGAAAATATGGATAAAATTGCCAACCCAGATCCGGATACATCCTTCAGAAATGTTGTGACGGTTGCTGAAAATACCATTGCGGCACTCCATGGGAAAGGGATCAATAAAATCATCTTGCTGAGTCATTTAGGCTATGAGCGTGATTTAGAGTTGGCAGAACAGGTCTCGGGTCTGGGGGTGATCATCGGTGGCCATACGCATACCATGCAGGGTGATTTCACCAATGTGGGTTACGGCAAGAAAGATGTCTATGCAATTCAGATCAATGGGACTTGTGTGGTGCAGGCAGGCTGTAATGCCCTGTCGATGGGCCAGATTCATCTCGATTTTGCTGAAGATGGCTCACTGGAACAAGTGAGTGGCGGAAACCAGCTGTTACTCGGGCGTCAGTTTACGCTGGATGCAACGCGCAATGAGCATCTGGATCCGGATTGTCATGAAGCGGTGAAGCGGTATCTGAAAAATCAATCCAACATCAATCTGTGCGCCAAAGACCCTGTCATTGAGCACATCCTGAATCTGGATTACCGCCCGGCTGTTCGTGAACGCCAGACCAACCATGTTGCAGATATCACAGAAACGCTACGGCATGTCCGTGTCCCCGATAGCCGCGGAGGCAGCGCCATTGCACCGCTCGTCGTGGAAAGCTTTGTGTGGCAGGGAAGACGCATGGGCTATGATGTCGATTTTGGGATTCACAATGCCGGGGGCGTCAGAACCTCGTTGAATCCGGGGCCGATCTCCACTGCCGATATTGCCGGACGGCTTTTACCGTTTGCGATTGGCTTGATGCTCTACAAAGTCCGGGGCATCAGAATCCGTGAAGCGCTGGAAGGGGCGATCGACAATGCCGTGGACAATGGTGTTGAAGGGACAGGAACCGGCAGTTTCCCTTATACAGCGGATCTTCGTTTTACTTACCGGTGTTGTGCACCAAGCGGACAGCGCATCGAAGCCATCGAGTTTCGGAAACAGGGTGTCTGGCAATCGCTGGTGGATGATGTTGTGTACACCTCGGTTTCATCCGGCTATACGGCGACAGGGAAAGAGGGCTATCAGGCGCTGCTAGACTATGAAATGGCACCTGTGTCGCTGGACTGCACCATGGCAGAAGCCTTTGAAGGGTATGCTGCTGAGCAGAAGATATTATCTGCGCCCAGAATGGATCTCATCACCTACATCCCATGTGAGTGTGAACAAGGCGCTGCGTAAAAAAAAACTGATGCTTTATCGGTTAGAAAGTGATTGAAAACCGGCAGGGACCTCTGCTGGTTTTTTTATGTGCTCTGAAAGAATGAAGATCACAACTTAATGCCAATCATGCATTGGTCGATTCATTACTGATGAGGGAATTCATCAGGGGGTAATATGAATCGGGATTGGCTTGATGCGGTTTTGATCGGGGTTTGGGTCGCAGCCTGGAGTGCACTCGTTTACTGGATACCGGTGACCGGGATCTGAAAAAGAGGCACTTGATTGTGCCTCTTGAACTCGTTAGTTACGCGGTCACTAAATGATTGGCGTCTTTGTTGGTCTGTTCAGCCATCAGCGCCAGTCTGTATGCAGCCAGATCTTCAATGGTCAGCACAGGCATCTGGTGTTTTTCACCAAATGCAATCACTTCAGGTAAGCGTGACATGGTGCCGTCCGGGTTGGTCAGCTCACATAAAACACCATAAGGCTGACGACCCGCCAGTCGCATCAGATCGATGGTTGCTTCCGTATGGCCGCGACGGCCTAATACACCTTCAGCATTTGCTTTCAGCGGGAAGACATGACCCGGACGGTTGAGATCGTCAGGTTTTGCACCATCAGCAATCGCTGTCTGAATGGTTGTGACGCGGTCGGCAGCAGAGACGCCTGTGGTCACGCCCCGAGCAGCTTCAATAGTGACTGTAAAACCGGTTTGATTGGCGCTGGTGTTGTTGTCCACCATCATTGGCAATTCAAGCTGAGCGACGCGTTCTTCGGTCAGGCACAGACAGACAATCCCCGAGCATTCACGGATCATCAGTGCCATCTGTTCGGCAGTCAGCGTTTCGGCGGCATATATAATATCACCTTCATTTTCGCGGTCCTCATCGTCAACAACAAGGACACCGCGACCTTCCTGAATCGCAAGGATGCCAGCTTTGACACGCTCAAATGCGGTGCCGTAAGGGGAAAGCAGAGACTGATTCATGGTATGAACTCCAATATGATTTTGTTACCAGAATCAGGGCGCAATAAGACAGCGTTTCAGACCCTTGAAGGCTGAAATTCGTTTTACATCAATGAGCGTACAGGCAAGCCTGTGGCTCGCTGAACGATTGTAAACGCGAGAGATAACTCCGCTGATCCTCTTCCATCCGGACTATAACCGTCGGCTCTGGACTCACGCCAAGGATGGCATTACACCAGATCTGCTGACCTTCATCTGTACCTGAGTACAACCGCGATGAAGCGCTCGCGGGCTTCTGAACATCACCGCCTGTGCAGGTCAGTTCAGTTACCGCCGGTGGGGAATTTCACCCCGCCCTGAGAATACTTGCTGATAATAATGAAATTTTGGCTATAGAAGCAAGCGATCTGTCATAGACTGCGACATTGCGTCTGTTCATGCTGAAAATACAGACAAGTTCTTTCTTGATTAGCCTGTTGTAGGTGATAGCGGATTTGAATCGGATTGAAGCTTGCGGTCGAGCCATTGCACGACAATCGGCATCGCGTAAATGGGGAGTTGCAGCGCACCAATCAGGACCAGGTAATCCGGCCCCAGTGCAGTTCCGGCAATCGTGTACGTCAGCAGTACATTTCTGTTCGTTGAGGTGATGCCCGCCAAAAGGCCATCGCTGACACTGTGCCGCATATAGAGCACCATGCCGGTCAGAAAAAACAACAGACTCACGCCGACACCATACCCGAAATAGATCAGCCCTTGCTGCCAGGACTGATCGACCAGTGCCCGGAATTCTGAAACCAGCCCCAGTGGAAATGCCGGAACCAGCAAGATTGTCAGTTGCGCTATTTTACTGTGTGTCCGCTGCAGTCGTTGGGCCGGAATATAGCGATGACAAAGTGCAGCGAAGATCATGGGACCGAAAATATAAATGATCAGGCGTACGAGGTAACCAGACAGATCAAGCTGGACCTGCTGAGACTGGAAGAGGTACAGATTGATATAAAGGACAACTGGCATCAGTAAGGTGGTCGCGATGGTCATCGCCATGGCTTTCATGACATCAAGACCGACGGAGCGTGCAATGGCAGGGGTGGCAAACAAAGAACCTGTCGCTGCGACAGCTGCAAAAGCCAGCCTTAAAGACTCTGAAGCACCGAGCAGGATGGCTATGCCTGTCGTGATTGCAGTGAGTAACCCGGCATGATACAGGGCATATACCCAAGTCTTTCCCTGGAATAAAAGTCTGATTAATTCATTTTGTCTGATACCAATTAATGTAAATAGCATCAGAAAGAAAAGAATGTAAGGTAAATAAGGGAAAACAACAGATGAAACCTCAGGAAAAGTAAAACCTGTCAGGGCAGCAAGTATTAATAAAATTGATGAGTGTCTCGCAAGCAGCGCAAGCATATTCAATCCTTTTCTCTTGTTAAAATCTTGTGATGTTTCGTGTTTTGTTGGGGGGTAATCGTTAATTACGCATCAATTGATACCATTTTACGGGATGTTATGCACTGACGATGTATTTTTTATTTTGGTTAGTTTGCTCAGGTGAAACGTTTGCTTAACAGATTAGATTTTTTTATCTATAAAAAGAAAAAATGTCATTTTTAGTTCAAAAATCAACCGTTTACTATTTGCCCTGTAGAACAACGAATCACTTAATTTCTCGAAGAGGCAATCATGGCACAGGCAATTGATTTCGACACCATCGCAACACAGGACGCAATGGAAAAGAAAGCCTACACGCTGAATATCAAAGGATTGATTGCACACGCGTTCGATGTACTTTTTACACGTCAGGAATCTGTTCATGGGTCGGGGAAAACCTATCAGGTTTCTCATCTTCCGGTACACCTGCAAAAAGATATCGGCTTGATTCGCTAATCAAGCATGCTGATAAAGTATCATTTGAAACGCCGACCTTGGGTCGGCGTTTTTTTCGTTATTTTTTCTTATCCAAATTCTTTTCAGGGATGGCATGTATCCCACTGAGTTATAACATTTTCATCATTATTATCAGATTTTCATCTGGTTGGGTTTATTTTACAGAAGCATATGGCATGATAGTGTTTTGCTTACATGAATCGAGGGCTGCTAAGTGGGTTTTTGGTCGAAGCTTTTTGGTAAAGAAGCGAGTCAGGCGAGTACTGCCGTTGTCGAACCGGAGGAATATCAGGGTTATCTGATATACCCTGAGCCAATTTCTGAGGGCGGCCAATATCGAATTGCGGGCAGAATCTGTAAAAATATCGATGGTGAATTAAAAACGCATACTTTTATCCGGTCTGACTTACTTGCAAGTCAGGCGGATGCCAAAACTTTTATGATCAATAAAGCCAAAATGTTCATTGATCAAACCGGTGAGGCAATGTTTCGGTAAACACGCTGTGTCGTTGTTGAAAGGCGTATCTCAACGAACACAAGTCAGGATTTATCCGGCACTTTTTTCAGAACAGCCGGGCCTTTGGGTTCACACTAAACCCGTGGGAGAGTGTTCTGAATCTGGTTGGGAGAAAACGGTAGATAGTGGTGATGCTGATCAATGCAGCGTTCTGACTTTTATCAGACGCTCAGATGAGCTCAGAACTGAAGTTCTGCCCATCGATGTAACTGGCTTTGCCGATGATGTCTGGTAAGTGAATTACGTCTGGTCATTGATATGTTCGGCTTTCTGTAAGCCCTCATATCCGTTTTTTAATCTCAAGTGAAGAGTGTTGTATTTGTTCCTTTTTCCGTTGCCTTAAAGTCAGGGAAGGAACTAAATGTGTACATTTTTGCTACTGTTCAGGGAATAACGATGCAGATAGGTGTGCCTAAAGAGATACTTGCGAATGAAACGCGAGTGGCTGCGACGCCAAAAACGGTCGAGCAGTTATTAAAAATGGGGTTCAGCGTCGCGGTTGAACATGATGCTGGTATCCATGCAAGTTTTGATGATGCAGCTTATGAAGCGGCCGGTGCCAGCGTTGCAGCCAAAGATGAAGTTTGGCAATCGGATCTGATTTTTAAGGTCAACGCCCCGATCGATGAAGAAATTGGCCGCATCAAGGAAGGTGCAAGTCTGGTCAGTTTTATCTGGCCCGCTCAAAATCCTGAATTGATGGAAAAGCTTTCCGCTAGAAATATCAGTGTGATGGCGATGGATTCCGTGCCGCGTATTTCGCGTGCTCAGGCACTCGACGCACTGAGTTCCATGGCGAATATTGCCGGTTATCGTGCGGTTGTGGAGGCGGCACACGAATTCGGCCGTTTCTTTACCGGACAAATTACCGCTGCCGGTAAAGTCCCGCCAGCAAAAGTCCTGATTGCCGGTGCTGGTGTTGCAGGCTTAGCTGCAATTGGTGCTGCGGGCAGCCTCGGCGCGATCGTCCGCGCGTTTGATGTCCGGCCTGAAGTGAAAGAGCAGGTTGAGTCCATGGGGGCTGAGTTCCTTGAAGTTGCTTTCAAAGAGGACACCAGCACCGGTGACGGCTATGCCAAAGAAATGTCGGATGATTTCAACCGGGCAGCAGAGCGTTTATACGCAGAACAGGCGGAAGACGTTGATATCATCATCACCACAGCTTTGATTCCGGGTCGCCCGGCACCACGCCTGATCACCCAGGAAATGGTGGATTCGATGAAGCCGGGCAGTGTGATTGTCGACCTTGCTGCGGCCAACGGTGGGAACTGTGCTTACACTGAAGCGGATAAAATCGTCACAACTCCGAATGGGGTGAAAGTGATTGGTTATACCGACATGGTGAGTCGTTTACCGAATCAGTCGTCTCAGTTGTATGCGACAAACCTCGTTAACCTGATGAAATTGCTCTGCAAAGAGAAAGACGGCACCATCGATATCAACTTCGAAGATGAAGTTCTTCGTGGTCTGACGGTCGTGAAAGACGGTGAAGTCACCTGGCCGGCACCACCAATTCAAGTGTCTGCTGCCGCGAAGCAGCCGGAAGTTGCAAAAGCGAAGCCGCTCGCGAAACCAGAAAAACCACCCATGGCACCTGCGAAGAAATATGGTCTGATGGCTGTGGGTGTGCTGCTGTTTGGCTGGGTTGCAGACGCCGCACCGGCTGAATTTCTGGCTCACTTTACGGTGTTTGTTCTGGCATGTGTCGTGGGTTATTACGTGGTCTGGAATGTTACCCATGCGCTGCACACCCCGCTGATGTCCGTGACGAATGCAATTTCCGGCATCATCATCGTGGGGGCATTGTTGCAAATTGGCCAGGGAGTTGGCTTTGTTTCCTTCCTTGCTTTTATTGCTGTCTTAATTGCGAGTATCAATATTTTTGGTGGCTTTACGGTGACCAAACGTATGCTCGAAATGTTCCGTAAAGATAAGTAAGGGAGTCGTTTTCAATGTCTGCAGGAATTGTACAAGCGGCTTATATCGTCGCGGCCGTTCTATTTATTCTGTCCCTTGCGGGTTTGTCGAAACAGGAATCCGCAAAGTCGGGGAATTACTTTGGGATGGTCGGGATGGCCATCGCACTGATTGCCACGATCTTTGGTCCTGAATCTGCCGGAACAGGTTGGATTATTCTGGCCATGATCATTGGTGGTGCCATCGGGGTTCACTATGCCAAGAAAGTTGAAATGACCCAAATGCCTGAATTAGTGGCGATTCTGCACAGCTTTGTGGGGATGGCGGCTGTTCTCGTTGGCTTCAATACTTTTCTGGATCATGGTGAGCCACTGGTCGGGGCGATGCAAACCATTCATCTGGTTGAAATCTTCCTGGGTGTGTTCATTGGTGCGGTTACCTTTACCGGCTCTGTTGTCGCTTTCGGGAAACTCCGTGGCACAATGTCATCCAAGCCGTTAATGCTGCCACATCGTCACAAGCTGAATCTGGCTGCTGTTGTTGTTTCGCTGCTGCTTCTGGTGATTTTTGTGGATCCGGATCCCTCGGTTTTCCCGCTGATTCTGGTCGCACTGATCGCTTTTGCGTTCGGATATCATCTGGTTGCATCCATTGGTGGTGCGGACATGCCGGTTGTTGTATCCATGCTGAACTCATACTCAGGCTGGGCTGCTGCTGCTGCGGGATTTATGCTGGCAAACGATCTGCTGATTGTTACGGGGGCTCTGGTGGGGTCATCCGGTGCGATTCTGTCTTACATTATGTGTAAGGCAATGAACCGCTCGTTTATCAGCGTGATTGCCGGTGGTTTCGGTTCGGATGGTACAGTCTCAACGGGTGATGAAGAAGTGGGTGAATATCATGAAGCGTCTGCTGAAGAAGTGGCGGAAATGCTGAAAGATGCCCGCTCTGTAATTATTACCCCGGGATACGGCATGGCTGTGGCACAAGCGCAATATCCGGTGCATGAAATGACAGAGAAACTACGCGCGAAAGGTGTTGATGTCCGATTCGGCATTCACCCGGTTGCGGGACGTCTGCCCGGCCATATGAACGTATTGCTTGCTGAAGCGAGAGTCCCTTATGACATCGTTCTGGAAATGGACGAAATCAATGATGATTTCCCTGAAACAGATGTTGTGTTGGTGATTGGTGCAAACGATACGGTGAACCCGGCGGCGACTGAAGATCCAACCAGCCCGATTGCGGGCATGCCGGTCCTTGAAGTTTGGCATGCAAAGCACGTGATTGTGTTCAAGCGCTCCATGAATACTGGTTATGCCGGGGTTCAGAACCCGCTGTTCTTTAAGGATAATACCCAGATGTTATTTGGTGATGCGAAGGAAAGTGTCGAGAATATCGCACGATTCCTGTGATTTCCTCAATGATGCTGTGATCAAGCGCCGCTCGAATGAGCGGCGTTTCTTTATAGTTCGCCCGGAAATGGTGAGGATTCGTGCAGCCCGGCAGGAAAACGGCAACAGGAAATGACGTTCAGGGGTTCTGATCTTATAGTTAGCTGATCTCATGACAATTTTCTGACAAACCTGAACCGCTCGGTGGTAAACTTTCGCGCTATGAAAAAGTATGTGCTGATGATTTCTCTTTTATTTTCTGGCTGCCTCCATGCGGAGTCGGACAGCTTGCCTGATCGCATGGCAGCTGCCCGGGCAGAATTGCTTTCCAGCCAGCCATTAGCCACGTACGATTTCCGACAACTACAAAGCCGGTACCCAACACCACTCTTATTACCATCCAGCCTTTTGCCGCAGTCTGCGAAATATCCTTTGGCTGCATTACGTCGTTTGTATCAAAATGCTGAGACTTGTAAGGGGCCCTGGCCAGTGAGTCCGCTGGTGACACATCCCGTTGTTTTTACGCGGGCAATGTGTAACAACACTGTATTGCCAAGAGGCTGGTTTGTGCGTTCCGGTTATATTCATCCGGGCGGTGGGAGTTATGCAGCCCGGTACCTGGAGAAGTTTCCAAACCGGAAGAATGAGTTGTCCAATTATCTGCATATTCAGGAAAGGGAGCTGGCAGCAACAGATACCGTGCTTGGACGCTTACAGCGAATGAGCAGTGAGGAAATCCGGGTATTCATTGCAGGCGCAGAGGCGTTCATTTCGAACGGGGAGCTCTGGGTTCGCAATGGCAACGAATATTTTATTTATGATCAGCCGACCTGGGCTCAGGCGCTTGCTCAACATGATTTACACTTTACACGTTTGATTGCGACAGAATTTTGTCTGGTAAAAAGTGGTAATATCTGCTGGCAGGAAGAAGATAAATCTCATCTGACAACTTACCTGCTGGCAGGCTTGTTGGTAGTGAATATCGGATTGCTGATGGGCTGGGTGATGTATCGCTGGCGGATCCGCCGCCGCGCGATGCAGGAACGAATGCTGGTTTTACAAATTCTGACGCATGAGCTTCGCACACCAATCGCGAGCTTGAGCATGACGGTCGAAGGATTTCGTCGTCACTTTGATGCTTTGCCAGAAACCCTATATGATGAGTTCAGACGACTCACGGAAGATTCCCGACGCCTGAGACAACTGGCAGAAGCGAGTAAGGATTATTTACAGGCGAATCATCAGGAACTCAGTATCCAAGAGGTTGAATCTTATAATGAATGGATTGAGTTTATCGCTGAGCCCTATGATGTTTCATTGATACTCCCTGAGGATCGTGTGGTCAATGTGAACATGTACTGGCTTGGAACCTGTATTGATAACCTGCTGTCCAACGCTCATAAATACGGCAAAGCACCGATTGAATTAACTTCATCGTTCAATGATGGAAAACTGATTGTCACCGTGAAGGATCAGGGAAATTTAGGTAGTAAAGATTGGGCTCGACTGAGGAAACCTTTCGTCAGTGAAAAGGGACTCGGATTAGGACTGACAATCGTTGAATCGATGATCCGTCGAATGGGTGGGCGGATGAAATTGATAGGTCCGCCAACCACTTTTATTTTGGAGATACCGTGTGAATCAAACTCTGCTACTGGTTGAAGATGACCGCAACCTTGCTGATGGTTTGCTCGAATGTTTGAAAGAAGCAGGCTACGAATGTCTGTATGCTGACTGTGCAACCAATGTCGCGCCACTCTGGCCAAATGCTGATCTTGTTGTTTTGGATCGCCAGCTTCCTGAGGGTGACTCGCTGACTTATCTGGACAACTGGCTCAAGCTGAAATCGGTTCCTGTGATTTTGCTGACTGCGATGGTTTCTGTGAATGACAAGGTGATCGGATTGGACTCAGGTGCGAAGGATTACCTGACCAAACCATTTGCGGAAGAAGAGCTGCTCGCGCGTATCCGTGTGCATTTGCGCAATGGAGAGTCTGAACCGCAAAACGCGAATATCATTTCGATTGGCGAAACACTGATTAACCTTGAAAGCCGTGAGGTAAAGCAAAAGGGCGAATCCGTCACGCTCACAAGAACTGAGTTTGAATTGCTGGTCTTCCTGGCCAAAAACTCAGGGCGTGTGTTTACACGCGATGAGCTGCTGGACCAGGTCTGGGGTTATAACCATTACCCGACGACCCGGACGGTCGATACGCATATTTTGCAGTTACGTCAGAAACTGCCGGGTATTGAAATCGAAACGCTCCGTGGCGTGGGTTACCGGATGAAAGCGCCGCAAGAATGAAGTCGTTGTGGTATTCCTCCGTTGTCGGTGCTGTCGCCTGGATGTTAATGACGCCACAGGCTGCTGCAAAGTGGTTTGTGGGCAAAGACTTATATACGGTTGCTCATCAGCGGCTGCTGGAAGGGAATACAACCGCCAGTTTTGAAACCATGGTTCAAGCCTGGCAGCAAGGTGCGACAGATGAACAACAAGCGAATTTGAATGCGCTGCTGGAACTCGCGATTACGGAAGACTGCGGGTTCAGCCTCAAGCAACGGAGCCTGCCTGAATGGCTGTCAAAGGTTGCGATTCGCCGGGAAGTCATTCAGAACCTGAATCAAGTGCTGCTTCGGTTGTCTGTGACAGGGATGACGCAGGAAAAGCAGGTGAATATTGAATTCACCCGCTGGCCGGATAGCGGTTTCAATCTGCCGGCCCCTGTCATGTCTGACAACGGGATGTTTGTTTCTGAATCTCGCCGCCTGGATGAACCTTTAGCGGCTGGTCTGTATCAGTTGAAAATTTCTGCCGATCAGGAGAAAAGTTGGAGTTCCTGGGTGATTCTGACCAAACCGGATCCGAAACAGAAAATTGGCTGGAAAGACAGTAAAAACTGGCGGATAGAACGTGAGGTTTTACCGAATACAGCCTGCCCATCGCCAGTCTTGTCGATGAGTTTGTTTGATCTGAACGATACCACCTGGACGCCGATCTGGACGCAGGATGTCGATGGCAAACTGCCGACAAGCCTTCCTTCGATTGATGTGCCTGATGGCCGTTACTGGTTGAGTGTCGGTCTGGTTGAAAGTCGTTGGCAAGGCGACATCTCGATCTTGGATATTCAGCGGATCACTCGTCCCGTCGATTACCCGGATTATTAGCGCGACACGGCTCATTTGATGAAGAATCAGGACAATGTCGTCCTGATTCTTGTCTGACATCAATACCAGTGAAGCATTGTTTTCCTATCATGATGATTTCACATCTCAGTCAGTGTGGCTTTATGCAAATCATCGATAAATCTGCTGCTCTTCGTATCCCGCCATTCTTTCGGTTAGCCTTTCGGCCATTTTTCCTCTCTGCCAGTCTCTTTTCTGTCCTTGCGATGGTGGTGTGGGCTGCATTCTGGTCGGGCAAGACATTCGTCCCCCTCTATGGGAATCCGGTGTGGTGGCATGCCCATGAAATGCTGATCGGATTTACCGGCGCAATCATCGTCGGGTTTCTGCTGACAGCAGTACAAAATTGGACGGGGATTCCCGGGGTTCATGGCTGGAAACTGGCGTCTGTTTTCAGTGGCTGGTTGATCGCGAGAGTAATGCTGCTGCTGTCTCATCCGCATTGGCTCTGGATGATTGCCGACCAACTTTGGATCGTGCTGGCGATCGTGTTTCTGGCCGTTCCGATTCTGAAGCAAAAACAATGGCGGAACCTCTTTTTCGTCCCTCTGCTGGCCTTGTTGATTGCCCTGAATCTCATGATGCATTTTGCAGTTTTGGGTTGGAGTTCCACAGATTTCAGCGTGGTTTCGCGACAGTTAACACTGCTGATCGCTGTGATCATGATTGTGATGGGTGGGCGGGTCATTCCGTTTTTTACCGCAAGAGGCACACAAACCGAGCCGATCACACGGGTTCCCTGGCGGGAGTTTCTGGCTTTGATTCCGGCCTGGGGAGCACTCATTGCAGGTCTTTTGGGTCAGTCTGTGGTACCGGCTGTATGGTTTGGCTGGATCTGTATGGTGGCTGCCATTGCACAGATACCGCGGGTGATTCGCTGGCGCACGCTTCAGACCTTCAAAGAGCCACTGCTCTGGTTGCTTCACTTCGCGTATTACAGCACAATTCTCGGGCTTTTTCTGATCGGGCTGTCATCTGTTGAGCCGCAATATGTCAGCGATAGTGTTGCTTTACATGTTTTGACCGTTGGCGGTATCGGCGGCATGATTCTGGCGATGATTGTCCGAGTGTCTCTGGGGCATACGGGGCGAAAACTTCAAACCGGGTTGATGATCCGCGTTGCATTTATCACGCTGATCATCGCGATGTGTTTCAGAACGATCGTGATTATCTTCATGCCTGGCATGATGATCCATGCTTTTGTTCTTTCCGCGATCTTATGGGCTGTGGCTTATGGAATATTCGTGCTTTGTTTCTGGCGTGTCTTAACCCGGGCCCGTCTAGACGGAAATCCCGGCTAGCTGGACACAGATTGTCGATGACAGTCTCTGTCAGAGTCGATAGAATGTCGTTCCTTTCAATGTGAGCGACAGGAGTCGTAATGTTTGGTGACTCATCTATTTCTCTGACCCATGAAGAACAGCAAAAAGCGGCAGAACGAATTCATGAGCTGATGGCACAGGGCATCAGCAGCGGTGAAGCAATCCGGGTGATTGCAGAACAGATTCGTCAGGAAAAGAGTGGCGACAAAGACGCTGAATGATCAAAGAAAGGGCTTGAATACAAGCCCTTTTTGATCTCGGTGTTCATTGGAATTGTTCACAGTTAGTGTGACAGATCTTCATCGTAAATCGTTGGGATTGGACGACGCTTGTGTTGTGTCGCCTGATAAATCCCAATCAGTTTTTCTGTTACATGGTCACTGACCGGTTTCCCTTCAAGAAAATCATCGATCTCGTCGTAAGTCAGCTGTAAGGCTTCTTCATCGGTTTTCTGTGGTGTCAGACATTCCAGGTCCGCCGTTGGAACCTTGTGAACCAGTGACTCGGGCGCACCCAGGTAATCCGCTAGCTGACGGACCTGACGTTTGCTCAGGCCAAAGAGTGGGGCGAGGTCGCAAGCGCCGTCTCCCCATTTGGTATAGAAACCTGTGATATTTTCAGCGGAATGGTCTGTCCCTAACACCAAACCGTTGACTAACCCTGCGATCTCGTACTGGGCAATCATTCTTGTCCGTGCTTTGACATTACCTTTCACGAAATCTACTTTACTGTCGTCTTCAGGAATCAGTGCAGTATGGGCTAAAGCGTTCAGTGTTTCTGCATGTGTGCCGTCTGCACCTGGCTTGATATTGACGGAAACGGAATGTGTTGGCTGGATGAAACGAAGGGCGAGTTGCGCTTCTTCTTCATCTTGCTGAACACCATAAGGCAAGCGGACCGCAATGAACTGGTAATTTTTGCTTTGTGTTTCTTCGTTCAGACCATTGATGGCGAGCTGCGCTAGACGACCGCAGGTTGTGGAGTCGACGCCGCCACTAATCCCCAGGACCAGGTTCTTGCATCGGGCTTGCTTGAGTTTTTGTTGAATGAAGGCAACGCGGCGCTGAACCTCAAACTCGGCATCAATGACCGGTAGAACCTGCATTTCTGCACGGATAAGCTGTTCCATGACATGAATCCTCTTCGCTTCGGCCACTTTCTGAACAGTCAGTGTAAAAAAGTGGTGAGAGCGTAAAATAATATTAACCCTTTGATGAAATCATGCGATAACTCTAGCGTTGGATCAATGATGAATCGTGAAGAAAATGGTATTTTTTCTTTCATTCACCGAGGTAAAAGAGGTAATCGAGATATGGCAAAAAAAATTGCGGTGTTTGGCAGTGCATTTAATCCGCCCAGTTTAGGCCACCGATCCATTTTGGAACGATTATCGCATTTTGATCAGGTTTTATTATTACCCAGTTATGCGCATGCGTGGGGTAAAAATATGCTTGATTATGAGTCTCGTTGCAATATGGTGAATGCTTTTATCTCTGATTTGTCTTTACCTAATTTATCGCTGAGCCGTCTGGAAGAAGAGATTGCTTTAAAAGATCAACCCGTCACAACCTATGATGTGTTGAATACGCTGCAAAAGACTGATCCTGAAGTGGAGCTGACTTTTGTCATTGGCCCGGATAATTTTCTCAGTTTTTCAAAGTTTTACCGGGCGAATGAAATCCTCGCGAAATGGCAGGTATTGGCATGCCCCGAAACGGTGCCGATTCGAAGTACAACTATTCGTGATAATATTGTCAAAAATAGGCCGATTTCACACTTAACAACGCCAGGTGTCGTTAAAATAATTCACTGCGAGCGTTTTTATGCGCATTAATTTGGTTAAAAATAAATCAATTTATTTTTTCTGTCGCCTTCACATTCTGGGTTAGACAACAATATTGAGGGTGATTTGTGGCCGCTTATCGTCGGAAATTTCATGACGCTCTATTGCATATAGGGCTACTGTTTTTTTCGCTTTCTGCAAATGCGTTACCTTGCCATTATTACAGCCAGAATCAGTTAAAATCGATGCCCGAAGATGAGCGCGGTGCCTATTTACTGACGTGTGTTCATCCAATGGACGCAGGCAAAGGTGCTGCTGCGTCAACGCAGGCAAGAATGGCTGGTGCAGATCGCATGCGTTGGGACATTGAACATGAGGTGATTCAGCGATCCTTTTGGGATGACTGGCAAGCACAAAACGGTGACCCGTTACTGAAAGACAACTCGTCCTCGGCTTTTTATGGCCTGGGGCTGTGGATGCCGAAGAAGTATGAAGATCTGGATATTCTTACCTTTGAAGATGCTAAAGAGTGGGTCAGAAAACATGGCCTTCTGATGAGTGTTGGTTTGGGTGCAAATGATGGTGCTTCAGCGAAGTATCGTCTGGATTACATGTGGCATGAAGATGAGCAGGATGGTGTGATGTTTCAGATTGAAATTCCGATACAGTAAACACCGTTTTTGACAGAAAGCCCCCGAGTTCAGTAAGAAAGTCGGGGGCTTTCGCGATATGGAGCAAAAAAATCAGAATTGCTTGCCTGTCAGGGTTTGGCCTAACGCCTGAAGATGGTCTAATTGGCAATGCAGTGTTTTGGCTATTTGCTCTGCTTTTCTGCCCGAGCGGGAAAGTTTCAGGGCTTCCCGGACCAACAGACAAGCTTCCAGTTCATTCGCACTGATCCCCAGTACAGACTCAATGGCAGACAGTGAATCCTTGCTGGGCGGCTGCGTGCTTTCCAGCAATGCGGCGAGTGATGATTGCTGCTGGCGTGTTAATGCCGGGCAAATTTGCTGTGTCGACGGCTTGAAAACAGTCAACTGATCCGCGACGACCGCCAAAACGCGGCTTTCAGAACTATGCTTGCTTTGAACAGGCAGTCTTGATAGTCGGTTTAACTCATCAAGCAATGCCTGAAGAAGGGGGCTAACGGTGATAAATCCGGCTTGTTCTGGGTAGGGCAGTGTCAGTCTGGCTGAGAAGTCAATTCTGTGGTACCGACACCCCGGCAGGACAGTCAGAGCATGCAGGCAATCAAACGGAAGCCAGAAGCCAGTGCCTTGTGTGAGGGCAAATTCATGTTTACCGAGGCGTAACAGTGCAACACCGTGTTGGATGGCGATCAGATAAGCTGTGACATTTTTTTTCCGAGCGCCGACAAACAGCTGAGAAGGTTCGTGCTGTGTATATTCAATAGCCTGATTCATGGGGTACCTCTGATAAAAGCCTGCACATAGTCTTCGGTTTTATCTTTCGGGTCAAGAACCAGAGATGAACTGCAGGCGAGAGAGATTTCGATTGGTCAGACCTCCAACCATCTGAGTGTTTGTGGCTGATCATTGGGTAAACCAACAATTCTGCGTAGAATAGCGTGGTTTTAAACGAGATGAAGCAAAATAGTGCAAACAAATAACGATATTTATAAAGACATTCGCCCGTACAATGATGATGAAGTCAGTGAGGCGATTCAGCGATTGATCAATGATGATGAGTTCATTAACGCCATTCTGAATTACCGTTTTCCGCAGTTGTCGGGCGTATTTGGTTGGCTGTTGCGTCCATTGATTCAGCGTTTTCTTGTCCGGAAATGGTCAAGTGTTAAGACGGTTGAAGATGTTCAGTTACAGGTTGCGAAGTATATGGCGGCGACCATCGAACACTCCTGTGACGGTGTCACACATTCTGGTTTGGATAAACTGGACCCAAATCAGGCTTATCTGTTCATTTCAAACCATCGTGATATTGCGATGGATCCGGCTATGGTGAACTGGTGTCTGTACCACAATGGCATGAATACAGTTCGTATCGCGATTGGTGACAATTTGCTGAAGAAGCCTTGTGCGACTGAGCTGATGCGTCTGAATAAGAGTTTTATTGTCAAACGGTCTGTAAAAGCGCCTCGTGAAATGATGAAGGCGCTCGGTTTGCTGTCGGACTACATTGCAAATTCCATTGAAACCGGCCATTCCATCTGGATTGCACAGAAGGAAGGACGTGCGAAAGATGGCAACGATAAAACAGATCCGGCATTGCTGAAAATGTTTTACATGGAAGGCCGGAAGCGGAAGCAGTCTTTCGGAGAGTTCATGAGCCAACTGCATATTGTGCCGGTGGCGATTGCTTACGAGAATGATCCCTGTGATTTGGCGAAAGCCAAAGAGCTGGATGCGAAACGCACCACGGGCATGTATGAAAAAGGTGAGTTTGAGGACATTGAAAGTATCGTTCAGGGAATCGTGGGCGAGAAGCGCAGAGTGCACGTTAGCTTTGGTGATGTGATTACCCAGCCGTTTGAATCACCAGAAGAATTGGCTGAAGAAATCGATCGTCAGATTACGGATATTTACCATCTTTTCCCGGCCAACTTGATTGCTGCCGGTGTGGCTGATGATTCTGTGTCTGCGGATGAAAAAGATAGATTTAACGCGAAACTGGCTTCTCAGCCTGAGGGAGTCGCTGACATTATTCGCCAGATGTACGCATTCCCAGCGTTGAAAAAGTCACAATCCTGATTGGTTGTTGCTCAGACAATCAACGTATTGCTTTGTGGTCAGAACGGATTGCTATCTGTCGATGCATCCAGAGTTCTGACCACAGTCTCCGGCGAAATCAGCTCAACGCGGCTGTTCGATCCCGAGGAAGCCGGGTCGCCCTGGCCCTGCGCGACAACTTGTATTCTTTCTTCTTCAATGCCAAATACTGAAGCGATGTAGATGGCGACGGAAAACGCACGTTCATAAGACAATGCCATATTGTCTTCTTCGTTATCACTTTCAGAACTGTGCCCGATAATGATGACATTACTGTCTGGATGGCGTCTCAACCGGACTGCAATCGGATCGATTTTTAACTGTTCAGACTGGGTAATCTCAAAACTGCCTGAGTCGAAGTAGATGGTCTCCCGAGCCTCGGGGATTTCTGCCAGGATGACCTGAGGTGGCGGCGGTGGTTCTGTCGTCTCAACTTCTGCGGCTGGTGTGGTCGCTTCTGCTTCAGGTGGCGCTTCTTCCTGTTGTGTTGCACAGCCGATGAAAAGGAACAGCAACATCATGATGAAGATGTTGCGAAGCAATGTTTGTAATCGACAACGATCTGAAAACATGGTCGGGCACCTGACTGAACTTCCTATAGGTGTAGAACAGTCCGCCCGAATCCACAACTGCAGAACTAAGACGCAACAGATGCTTTTGTGCTTGGTTGAAAAGGATGGCTCGACATCCAGTTCGCCATGAAGTCTATAAATGCGCGGACCTTGGGCGCCAGATATTTGTGACGTGGGTAAACAGCATACATCGGCAAGGCGAGCTCTGGTTTCCAGTCCGGCATGAGCTGAATCAGTTGATCTGTCTCAAGCTCATCATGAATGAGATAGGTGGCCAGATAGGCAATGCCGGCGCCTGCCTTTGTGGCTTCCAGCACAGCCGGTGCGTTGTTGATGCGATAACTGCCCGCAACACGGACCGATTCTCGCCCACCGTCTTTCATAAAATCCCACTGAACATATTTTCGTTCACGGCTTTCATAGGTGATACAGTTGTGCTTGCGCAGATCTGCCGGCGTTTCTGGATGGCCGTAGCGTGCAATGTAGTCCGGGGAAGCAACAACCATGAACTCACAGTCCACTAGTTTTTTGGCAACCATACCTTCCGGAGGATGCTCGTGAATCGCCAACCAGCAATCAAACCCTTCTTCAAGCAAGTTCGGGCGGTGATCGAACAGACTGATTTCCAGTTCAAGATCCGGATTTGCTTTCTGAAACGCGACCATGGCGGGTGTGATATTGGTATTGCCAAAGGATTGTGCAACGCCAATACGTAATACCCCTTTGATTTCATTGCGGTAACCCGCCACCATGGCTTCTGCTTCTTTCACCGTATCCAGCAGTTGCTGGCCGAACTCGGCATATTGCTGGCCGATGTCAGTGAGGGCGACAGTCCGTGTACTACGCTGAACGAGTTGACAGCCCAGTCTTTCTTCGAGGAAGCGAATCTGTTTGCTGACCTGGGACTTGGAGATTCCCAGGCGTTCTGCTGCTCGGGTAAAGTTCTGCTCGTGGCTGACGGAGGCCAGAATGACCATTTGTTGTAAGTTATCCAGCATGAAAACGATCCTGAAAATGGACTCATGCGCATTCAAATGAGGGGTGCGCTTGTAAAAAATTGACTTGATTGTTTTCTAGTGTAAACAATCAAGCTGTTTTTCGGTAGCAATACTTCGCGCTTCCTTGTTGAATCACGTGATGAACTTTTGAACAGGATGGAAAAAAGAGAAAGCAAACGAAGAACTCTTTAACGCACTATAACTTTATTTATATGGTCCTAAAAAATGGTATTGTGCAGGGATAAACGAACACAACACCATCTCCTTAAACATCAGCTCATCAGATTTGAATCACCAAGGCATGGTTCTTGATTTTGAGCTCAGGACGGGCTGTCTTCAACAGAGATTGTTTCAAGTCATCTTCCTGAAGTTTGTAGACAGGAATTTTTAATAAGTACTGGCCAACGATCTCAATGAGTGGAGCAAGTACCTGGCTGCTGGAGAAAGGACCCAGTGTGTTGGGGGAAATGTCCAGAGATTCAACCTTCAGGTTGTTCAGGTAAACAGCACCTTCACTTTTGTCGTAGTAGGGGATCGCACTAAAGTTGACGTGAATGGCAACTTTCTGCTGTGGCTGTCCTTTGATACTGATATCTGCTTTGGATTTTGCTTCCAGGTTGATGCGATCTGTGTCTGCACGACCAATACCAACTTTGATGTCGTTGAAGAGAACATGGGCTTGTGCAAAGCCACCGAAGCCAACTTTTTGTTCCACTCTGGCATTTTTATCCAGGTAGTTTTGGACTTCTTGCTCTGTAATGCTGTAACTGGCACAAGAGGACAGTAAGACGACAGAAGTTATCAATAAAAGTTTTCTGAGAATCATGTTTACTTCACTGCTGTAATACAAAAGGGATACCCCAAATTATGGGTAAGATAATGGGGCCTGCCAAGCATCTTAAAACGACGCGTTGATAGGATGTCAGCACTGCGTGAAAAGCGCAAAGAAAAGCCTGACAAAATTTGCCAGGCTTTCGGGATCTTGCAACGAATCGCGTTAAGCGGTTTCGGAAAACAAGATTTCCAGGCTATAGTTTTCGCGCTGCAACGCATTCTTCAGCTTGTTGAGCGAGCTGACTTGCAGCTGGCGAATCCGTTCACGCGTCAGGCCAACTTCTTCCGCAACCTCCTGAAGGGTTTGAGCCTCGTATCCCAGCAGGCCAAAACGACGACAAAGGATTTCTCTGTCTCTTTCGTTCAGGGTTTTCAGCATGGTGACCGCCAGTGCATGAATATCTGACTGATCCAGTGAGGTATCAGGTGACGTGATATTCGTATCTGCGATAAAAGAAGCAATTGAATTCGAATTACTGTCATCTGACAAAGATTGGTCAATAGAAACAACAGGGGTGTCGTATGACAGAACTTCAGAAATCTCTTCAACGGATTTCTGCATTTTCTCAGCAACCTGTTCATGCGTGGGTTCCTGATTACTGTTTTTCATCAATTGCTTATGTGTTCTCAGAATCGTATTGATTTCTTTTGACACGTGCACTGGCAGGCGAATAGTACGAGCCTGATTATGGATTGCACGCTCAATGGTTTGCTTAATCCACCACGTGGCATAAGTTGAGAAACGGAACCCTCTTTCCGGATCAAACTTTTCAACTGCGGTGATGAGGCCAATGTTTCCTTCATCAATCAGATCGCTGAGTTGCATCGTGCTACCGCGATACTTTTTGGCGATACTGACGACAAGGCGCAAATTACTTTCGATCATGACTGCTTTCGCAATTGGATCACCCGCCAGACTTTTACGGCTGTACTGGATCTCCTCTTCTTTAGTCAGTAATGATTTGTGAGAAATTTCCTGCAAATACAAATGAATTACATCAGTATCAAAGCTACTTACTTCCTGTGTATTGACATCCATATCGGGTCCCCTCTACAAGATTTGAGCAAGTTTACTAATTGTTGGTTTGTTAGTTGTGGAGCTTCTTGTTGCAGTACTTTGAAACACTAACACACAGATCGCACACAATCTATTCACAGGAAGTACAAAATTGCTGTAAAGGTATACTTATTTGTTATTAGTGCCGGCAAAAAAAACAGCTTTAGTTCTTATGTGGAATAATTTCAAGCCTTAAAAGTATGCTGTGTGTTATTGCTTTCAGGATGAGACGCTTTCTGCTTGATTTTTTCTGGCGAATGATGCTCTATAATTCGTGTTTTCTTAAGATTCTCCGCGCTTTCATCCGGGATGTTTTTGGAAGTCCTGAACATCAGCCTTATTGAGAATGCTTATCATAAAAGTGAGGAATGAAATGGATTTACAAACTTTATTCTTATTCGCATTAGCCTCTATCAGCTTAAATTTAGTCCCAGGGCCAGATGTGATTTACATTGTTTCAAACGCGATGCGGGGCAAAATGCGCTCTGGCATCCAAGCCGCACTCGGGCTGGGCGTCGGGTACATGGGGCACACCTTTGCTGCTGTACTCGGTCTTTCAGCACTTATTCTGAATTCTGCACTTTTATTTAGTGTTGTGAAATATTTAGGTGCGGCGTATCTCCTTTATTTAGGTATTTCTTCAATAAGAAATAGTTTGAATGGAAAAAGCCGTCTGATTGCTGCGGAATCTATCAGCCAGAGTTCGAATGTTTTTAAACAGGGCGTAATTGTCAGCATTTTAAATCCGAAGGTTGGTTTATTTTTCTTGTCCTTTTTACCACAGTTTATTGATGTGCAAGCTGGCAATGTGACGATGCAACTGATGATTTTAGGGTGTGTATTCAGTGTACTGGCCACTGTAATTAACCTGTTGTATGCCATGTTAGGTAGTTTTGTGTTCGGGAACCCCAAAATGTCGGGTTATACCAAAGCGATTGAAGGTGTATCGGGTGGGCTTCTGGTTGCACTGGGTGCAAAAATTGCGCTGACGCAACGCTAAAGTTTGGGGAATAGTGATGTCGAAAGAATCCTGTTGTGTTGTCTTAACGACGTTTACAGATGAAATTGTGGGCGAGCGATTAATTCATTCTTTATTAAATCAGAAGCTGGCTGCCTGTATCCAGGTTCAGTCGATTGACAGCTTTTACCATTGGAAGGGGCAGGTGCAGTCTGATCGGGAAAAGCTGGTCGTCATCAAAACAACCCGCGATAAGTATCCAGCGGTTGAAACAGATATTCTGGCGAATCATCACTATGAGACACCAGAAATCATCTGCTTACCGGTTGAAGCTGGTTATCATGCTTATCTGGATTGGATTCGACAGGAAACCCAATCCGGCACTCAATAAGCTACATTGAGGAATAGTTGGGGCCGCTGCCACCTTCCGGCGGCGTCCATTGTATGTTCTGCGACGGATCTTTAATGTCGCAGGTTTTGCAGTGAATACAGTTCCCGGCGTTGATTTGAAAAAACGGCCCGTCTTTCTTCTGAACAATCTCATAAACACCAGCCGGGCAGTAACGCTGGCTGGGCTCATCATAAAGCGATAAATGTGTGCTCGTTGGGATTTGCGCATCTTTCAGCTGTAAATGACAGGGCTGATTTTCTTCATGTTTGATTGTCGACAGAAAGACCGATGAAGCCCGATCAAAACTCAATTGGCCATCGGGTTTGGGGTAGTTTAGGGGCTTTACCTGATCGATTGTTTTTAACTGCAGATGATCCGGTTGATGATCTTTGACAGACCAGAGCGGCTTTTTCAGAACATTAAACTCCAGCGTTGCTAAAGCACCGCCCAGCACCGATCCAAATTTATGGATTGCCGCCCCGAAATTCCGGGCCTGATACAGCTCTTCCTGCAACCACGAAGCCTGAAACCGGGCTTGGTAGTCAGGTATCGAGTGGGCATGACCAGCAGTCAGCGCTTCAAAAATGGCTTCAGCGGCCAGCATGCCGGATTTCATAGCGGTGTGAGACCCTTTAATTTTTGCACCATTTAAAGTCCCCGCATCGCATCCTACCAGCAGCCCGCCAGGAAAACTCTGCTGCGGAAGCGAATGATATCCGCCTTTCGTGATGACTCTGGCACCATACGCAATGCGTTCTCCTCCCTGAAGAATAGAGGCAAATCGGGGATGATGTTTCATCTGTTGAAATTCATCAAAAGGGCTGAGGTAGGGGTGGCTGTAATTCAGGTCAATCACAAGGCCAACGGACACGAGATTTTCTCCGAAATGATACAGAAACCCACCACCGGATGTTCCGGTCTGACTCAACGGCCAGCCGGTTGAATGTAAAACGAGCCCCGGCTGATGTTGCTGTGCAGGGACTTGCCAGAGCTCTTTAAAGCCAATTGCATAGTGTTGTGGTTGTTTGTTTTCATCCAGCTTGAAATACTCGATCAGGGCTTTTCCTAAATGGCCCCGAGCCCCTTCGGCAAAGATGGTGTATTTCGCTTCAAGAATAATGCCGGGTTGAAATCCCTGTTTTTCTTGCCCTTGTTTATCACGACCCATATCTGTCGTAATCACACCTGCGACAGCCTGTTGCTCATTGAAGTACAGTTCGGCTGCAGCGAATCCGGGGAAAATGGCGACACCCAACGCTTCGGCTTGTTGCGCCAGCCAGCGGCAGAGTTCTCCTAAGCTGATAATATAATTGCCCTGATTATGCAGGGGAGCGGGAACGAATGCGGCAGGCATTTTGATCTGATTGTACTCGTTGGTCAGCCAGTAGAACTGATCATCCGAGACGGCTGTATTTAACGGTGCGCCTCGCTCAGACCAGTCGGGGAACAGTTCGTCCAGTGCTCTTGGCTCAAACAAAGCGCCAGACAGAATATGCGAACCCACTTCTGCGCCTTTTTCAATCACACAGACTGAAATTTCCTGTTGATGTTCTGCGGCCAGCTGCATCAGTTTACAGGCTGAGGCCAAGCCTGCCGGTCCTGCACCGACAATGACAACATCAAATGCCATACTTTCCCGTTCCATCCCAACTCCCTGATTTACGCAATGTTATGAATAACTGTAGTCCAGTTGACGTAAACGTAAACCCGAACCACACTCATTTGAAACGAAGAGAACGGTCTGATCGGGATGGATAGATGGAATTTGTATCCGCGTTCAGCTGTGGTTTTGATAAAACATCATGATTTACAAGGAGTTGCTTGTGAAGGTCTTGGTTGCAATTAAACGGGTCATTGACCCTTATGTGAAAATTCGGGTGAAATCAGATGGCTCTGGCGTAGAGCAGAATAACGTAAAAATGGCGATGAACCCATTTTGTGAAATCGCTGTTGAAGAAGCAGTTCGCTTGAAGGAAGCGGGAATCGTTTCTGAAATTGTTGTGATGTCTGCTGGAGAAGCTGTGTGTCAGGAACAGTTACGCACGGCGCTTGCTCTAGGTGCGGACCGCGCGATTCACGTTGATGCACCAGCTTCCATCGAGCCGCTGAATGTCGCGAAAATTATTCATGCTGTCATGAATACAGAATCGCCGGAACTCGTGCTACTGGGAAAACAGTCGATTGATTCAGATAATAATCAGGTGGCACAAATGCTGGCAGGTTTGGCTCATTTGCCGCAGGGAACATTTGCGTCGAACCTGAAAATATCGGATGGCCATGCAGAAGTTGTCCGAGAAGTCGATGGTGGTCTTGAAACGTTAAAACTGAAATTGCCAGCAGTGATCAGTACCGATCTCCGGCTGAATGAACCGCGTTATGCTTCACTGCCAAACATCATGAAAGCCAAGCAAAAACTAATGGCTGTAATGACGCTGGAAGATTTAAGTGTGACGTTGTCACCTCATCATGAAGTGCTTGAAGTTATCGCACCACCTGCCCGAAAAGGGGGAATCAAAGTCAGTTCTGTCAGTGAGCTGGTCGACAAACTCAAACATGAAGCGAAGGTGATCTCATGAGTGTTTTGATTATTGCGGAACATCATCAGCAAATACTGGCACCCGAGACTGCCAAAGTAATCGCGGCCAGTCAGGCGATGACCGGAGAATGCCATGTTTTAGTGGTCGGGCACCAATGTCAGTCTGTCGCAGATGCCGTGAGCCATTTTGAGGGCGTGAACAAAGTCATTCTGGTTGATCACCCGGTTTACCAGCATTGCCTGGCAGAAAATGTGTCTGAATTCGTGGCAGAGCTTGCTGCGGATTATTCTCATATCTTGATGGCGGCCACAACTTCTGGAAAGAATACTCTTCCCCGGATCGCGGGTTTACTTGGCGTGGGTGTGCTTTCTGACGTAATCAGTATTGAGTCACCCGACACGGTTATCCGGCCAATTTATGCAGGCAATGCACTCGCAAAAGTGAAATCTTCCGACGCTAAAATCCTGATGACGATTCGCGCTTCTGCATTCGATGCTGTTACTCATACGGCGCATCCAGCGGAAATCACCGCTCTCGACAAAGTGATTGAAAACCCGCTTTCTGAGTATCTTGGTCAGGAGGTGACTGAAAGTGACCGGCCAGAACTCCCGGTTGCAAGAGTGGTTGTGTCCGGAGGTCGGGGGTTGGGTGATAAAGCGCACTTTGCACTGATTGAGCAACTGGCGGACAAACTGGGTGGTGCGGTGGGGGCTTCCCGTGCTGCAGTTGATGCCGGCTTTGTTTCTAATGATCTTCAGGTTGGGCAAACCGGGAAAATCGTTGCGCCAGAGCTTTATATTGCGGTGGGGATTTCCGGGGCCATTCAGCATTTAGCTGGCATGAAAGATGCGAAAGTTATTGTTGCGATTAATCAGGATCCGGAAGCGCCAATCTTTGAGATTGCCGACTATGGATTAGTGGGAGATTTATTTGAGATCTTGCCTGAATTGATTGAGTCCGTCTGATATCGTCACCCTAAAAATACGCCCGGTCTTTTCAGAACCGGGCGTATTTTTGCGATTAACGCATACGAAAAACTTCGGTTTGCTTATCGTTCTGCACTTCAGCGAAGCTACGAACAAATGGCCCTTGCGCTTTGATCCGTGGCGAAAGCATCTGAACGCGCTGTTTTGCTTCTTGTTTCGTCGCAAAATCGCCGTAAATCACGGCATACCAGCTTTTACCCAAGCTGTGCTTCCAGTTCACCCAGATTGGGTCTTGGCCTGGAATCTCACGTAGATAACCTCGAATATCACGCTCTTCGCTTAAAGCCAGTACCTGAATGGTATAGCGATTCGGATCTAAGTGTCCGTAAGCTTCTTCTGTGGTCATTTTCCCAACGCATTGCCCGGTGTGGTATTGCGGGGCAGGCTGTAACGCACAACCACTCAGCACAGACAACGCTAAAATCATCATGATTTTTCGCATTCTAATTCTTCTCCAATTCCAGTCCCTGTCACCAACAGGCGGCCAGTCTAACAGGAAGATAAACACGAAAATGGAGAAAACCCTAAATTAGGGGAGAGTTTGGTGTTTTTTACACCAATAATGCATCAGATAATCAATGAACGACTTAATTTCAAGGTGATGGTATTTCTGAATCGCCAATGGCAAGATGCGCGTTAAGGAATTGATTTATATCGTGCCATCTGAGGAAAAGTAAATGGATTTTATCTCTGATGCTAAGTTTTTAGCCATCGGCCCTGAATATGTTTATATGCGAGAATTTGACCAAAAACGTTATCGAACATCAGATTTTGCCGATGCCGGCATTCACATGCCGGAAACAATCCAGCGATCAGTACCCAAACGGCAAGCAGAGTTCCTTGCCGGACGGATTGCTGCGCGAGATGCCCTGCAAGCCATGGGGATTGAAGCGGATAAACAGATTCCAATCGGAGAGCAACGCGCGCCCGTTTGGCCACAGCATGTGGTCGGCGCGATTTCTCATACCGACACCATGGCAATCGCGCTGACCAAACCTAAAACAGACGGGCAAATCGTTGGGCTGGACTTGGAAAAGTTAATTGATGCCGCTCATTGCCGTTCACTGGAAAATATGTTGCTGACGCCCAAAGAGATGCACCGTTTAGCCGTTCTGGATGCGCCTGCTGCCGTTCAGCTGACCCTGACATTTTCTGCCAAAGAAAGTTTATTCAAAGCCATCTACCCTGAAGTTCGTCAGTATCTGGATTTTCTCGATTCCGAAGTGGTTGCTGTCGATACGGCTGCGCAAATCATCAGTCTTCGGATGACCCGGGCAGTCGGTCAAACCCAGTTCCGCTCTCAATATGATGTGCACTTTCGCCGCTTCGACAATCAAATTGCAACCTTGCTGATTTAGTTCATTCGTTACTTTTGAAGTGTATTCAGCGGATTACATTTTTTCTGGCTTTTCTTGCCACGATTCTCTATTCCTGAGCAGAGGATGAGATTATACTGTTCGTATGTACAGTATTTAAGGGTAGGGAGGCACAATGGCAGTATTACCTCTATTCATCGAACCGGTGCGTTGTGGCTTTCCGTCTCCGGCTGAAGGGCATGAAGAATCACTGGAACTGACTGAGTATTTGATTCGGCACCCTAATGCCACTTTTGTGCTCAGAGCCGCTGGCGATTCAATGACAGGCGCTGGTATTTATGATGGTGATTTATTGATCGTCGACCGTGCAGAAGCGGTATTGCCAGGTCGAATCGTCATTGCTCGGATTCATGATGAATTTACCTGTAAGCGACTGATCCGAAGAAATAATACATGGTGGTTGAAAGCTGAAAACGCCAGCATGGCACCGTTTCCAATGCCAGAAGACTCTGAAATTTTTGGTGTCGTCACACGCAATATTCATAATCTTCTGGAGCGCTGATGGATACGGTCAAACCGGGAAAACAGGGCCAGATCTGGGCACTGGTTGATGCTAAAAGTTTTTATACGGCTTGTGAACAACTCTTCGATCCTCAGTTAGCTAACAAACCCGTTGTTGTGCTTTCTAATAACGATGGCTGCTGCGTCGCAATCAACGAGCAGGCGAAAGCACTTGGGATCAAGCGCGGCGCGGTCTGGTATAAAATTGAACGGGAAGCAAAACGACTGGGTGTGGCAGTACGCAGCTCAAACTACACACTCTATGCAGACATGAGTAAAAGATTCATCGATGAGCTGGCCGAGTTTTCACCTCAGGTTGAACAATATTCGATTGATGAAGCCTTCATCCGATTAGATGGACTGGCACCTGAAACCCTCACAAATTATGGCAACAATATCGTGAATACGATTCAGACCCGACTTGGACTGAGAGTACGCGTGGGGATCGGGACCTCTCCGACCCTGGCTAAATTAGCCAATCATGCGGCAAAGCAGTTTGAAAGACGCGTCAATGGTGTGATTCATATCCAAACGGAACAACAACGCCGCTGGCTGCTGGAAAGGACAGATATCCAGGATATCTGGGGCATTGGTGCCCGATTGGCAACCCGTTTAAAAACAAGTCAAATTCACACTGCCTGGGAACTTGCCAGCCAGGATTCCGCTGCCATGCGACGCTTATGGAATGTTGGTTTGTCTCGGACAGTGATGGAACTGCAAGGTACTGCGTGCATTGAGCCGGGAGACGTTGATGAAATCAGAAAGCAAATCATGTCGACTCGCAGTTTTGGCGTTGGGATCAAGGACCTTCAGGAACTTCAGTCCGCACTCGCTTTTCATTGCCACCGCGCAGGAGAAAAGCTGAGAAAACAGGGGAGTCAGGCGGCAATTGTTGGGGTATATATTCGGACGAACCGTTTTAAACAGCTCCCGCAACATAACAAAAGCAGTGCTGCTGCGTTAATCTGTCCAACGCAAGACACTCAAAAATTGATCATTTCTGCCCAATCACAACTTGAAAAGATTTACCGGCCGGGCTATTCCTATCAAAAGATAGGTGTGATGTTGGATGAACTCAGCCCGGTGAGCGAAAACAAACTTCAGCTGGATATGTTTAACGGAGAAGCGCTCGCTGAAGCCAAGCGTCGGGATCTGATGAGCATCACCGATAATCTGAACGTCCGCTATAAGAACGGACTAAAACCTGCATCCGTGATTGCAACATCGAATTGGCACATGCGACAGGCGTTTCGCTCCAATCGATGGACAACAAGAATCGATGAACTGCAAATCGCAAAATGCTGAGAAAGAGAGTGATCGGTTTCAACAAATCAGGGAGAAATTTTATCGTTTTCCGAACCACTGACATAGCTTTTGAGTGGTGTTGTAGGCATACCGTAAATATGACAACAGAATAGGGAAGCAAGCGATGAAGAATTTTTATGTGAATGATCATGCACAAAATTCTGGTGAGCACGAAGTGCATCAGGATGGCTGTACCCATCTGCCTAAATTAGAAAACCGAACCTACCTGGGGCTCTATCCAGATTGTGATGAAGCCTTGAAAGAAGCACGAAACATCTATCCGCATGTTGATGGTTGTTATTATTGTTGTAACGCTTGCCATAATGGTTGATGAATGAAAGCCCGCAATCTTGAAGTGACCCCCAATAGTTGGACACCAATTATTGGGGTCTTTTATGTCCAAATTTTGCCGCGAGTTGAAGTGCGCCATTGCTAAGCAGTGCTTGAGTGGTGTGTCATCCCGTCTTTTACCCAAGCAACAACGACGATGACGAGGCTGGTCTTGCGTTTGGCATGGGGAATCCAAAGACCGTCAGCGATCATCCATTGGCGCAGGGTTTCAACGGAAACATGGATGTCATGATCCTCAGAGAGTTTTTCATGAGCCAATGACGGACCGAAGTCGCTGTATCGCTGATGGAGCAAAGCCAATGTCTGAAATTTTAATTTATCATCATGGCGATGATTGCCTGGTTGGCCACATTTTAATGAAACCAAACCAGAAGCACCTAATTCAATGAAGCGTTTGACCAAACGATAAACTTGGCGCGGGCTCAGTTTAAGTAAGCGGGCAGCCTCAACACCGGTGAGCCGTTTGTCACAGATGTCTTGGATGAGCTTGATTCTCAATAATTCACTGTCAGTCATGGTTAACAGCATCCACGGGCTCCAAACACGGTTAAAGAAAGCGTGTTTGGAAGCTAGAACAGCATGACATTTCAATCTGGCTCAAACCTGACATTTCTAACTAGATCTTACAGTACAGTACGCATAACATAGATTATGTTAAATGATGTGTAATGGATAAGATTCATAAAACAGAGAAATACAGACTGAAAGGTGAAATTCACAGCCCGGGATCTGACAATCCCGAAGGTGGTAGAGTCCAACGACAATTGGCGCTTAATCATGAGTAATCAGAAGAAATTGAGGAAGAGAAGTTAAGGATAGTATCTCTGGTTCTTGAATAGGCATACCCAATATAAAACAATAGCTTGAATCGTATTGAGTGTCTTTTTTATGCAAAAAGCCCCATCTGCGGGGCTTTTTTTCTTGTTAATTGATGGGGGCATATCCCCAAACGAATGAGCTACTGCGGCCAATAACGCCAGCAACGTAAGTATTGCCGTCATGGGGAACCGTCAGTAAAACACCATCATCATAAGTACCATTAAAATCTGGATCTGTGCATTGAACTGCTTCGGCAGCAGTGACAGCAAAGTAACTATTATTTCGCGCAATATTGCCGGAAATAGTACAAATGCCGTTTACCGTGAAAGAGCCGTCCGCATTGATTGTCCATGTGCTGCCGTCGTCTGGGTTGGTATGAGTACCGACAATGGCAGAAAGTGATAATGAGTCTTCAGCTTTCTGCATCGTGTAGTTCAGACCTTCACCAACAAGTGTTGAACGTAGATTTACTGATGTCCCGTCAAAGGTAGCAGTCATCTTTACGTTAGGATCATAATCAATGCCAGCACCATTTGAAGAAATGGTTAAACCGGTTGTATTCATGGTATTCCCAACAGTTGTCGCTGAATCAACCAGCAGAACGGCATCATTTAAAAAGTCACCAGCGACAATATTTGTGTCCTTGCGCTGGGAATCGACAACAATCAATGCTAAGTCTGTTTGATGGACATAGATTCCATCATATTTAAAAGAACTGGACTTAGACTCGCCACTTACACTGACATCGTCCCCACTCTCTCCGCCTCCGCAAGCTGTTAAAACCATTGTTGATAGAATGCTTGCAGCGATATACTTATTCATGCGTATTCTCCTTTTTGCATAAACGCGCAGCAATTCTAATGCGATAATTAGCTTTGCCAACCTAAATATCTGTTTTTGTGACACAAAAAAGCCCCGAAATCCGGGGCTTCAATTTAACCATAACGTTTATTTACCATAAAATAGGTAATTAACACTTCATTGAAGTTCTGCAGCAAATGGTCAGTTTGCCTGGTTCTTCAAAGACTGTGTAATTACCTGAAACAAACGAACGTCAATACGTTCGTTTGTCTTTATTTATAATTCGCTTGGCGCATAAAACCGGATCAAAATATCACTTTGCCGATGATGCCTGCAACATAGGTCCGGTCTGCATGCGAAACCGTGAATAAGATGCCGTCATGATAGGTGCCATTCAAGCACTGAACATCTTCCGCTGAAGTCACAGAATAATAACGCTCTTGCCTGATTAGGTTGCCGGAAATGGTGCAAATACCGTTAATCGTGAATGAACTATCAGCATAGTGTCGACACGACGATACGCTGACCGCATACTTACTCCCTGTATTGCATAAAAGAAAAACCTGATGGAGCAGACTAAGTTTATGTTTTATCGAAAAAAAGCCCCATCAAATGGGGCATCACTTGTCGCATAAGTTTGCAGCGCGAGTTAACCGCCTGCAAGTTTTACGGTATGGCCTTTTTTCTCAAGTGTCGTTTTCAGCAGGTCGCGCTTGTCGCCCTGGATCTCAATCGTTCCGTCTTTCACGGAACCGCCGCAACCACACACTTTTTTGAGTTCTGCGGCCAGAAGTTTCAGTTCGGTATCATTCATATCAAGCCCGGTGACAATACACACGCCCTTCCCTTTACGGCCTTTCGTCTGTCGCTGGATACGAACGACACCATCTCCTTTTGGCCGCTCTGGTGCTGCCTGCTCTTCTTTGATTCGACCCGTTTCTGTGGAGAAAACTAAACGGCTGTTATCACTCATTGCAAATTGTCCTACTGGCCTGATAGAAAAATGTGACCTGGTCTTCAGGATGAATATAGATGTTTGCGACCAGGCTGAGCCAGAATAATATCAATAAATAGGTACCTAACGGAAACGCATATGATTCGTAATGTAATTTTTGACTTTGGTGGCGTGCTGTTCGAGTGGAACCCGCGAAAGATTGCGGAAACATTCACTCAATCCAGTTATGAGCAAGAGCTTTTGCTAAACAATGTGTTAAAGCATACCGACTGGCTCGATCTGGATCGTGGTACGATGTTTATGGCGGAAGTGATTCCTAAGTTTGCTGCCCGAACCGGTTTTCCTGAAGCTCGCATGGAAGACTTTCTTCATCATATCCAAAACAGTTTGCACCTCATTGAAGAGACAAAAGCGTTGTTGGATGAGCTCATTGAACAAGGTTTTCATGTTTACTATCTCACGAACATGAGCAGTGCCTTCTTTGACACGCTTTACGACAAGCATGATTTTATTGCTGATTTTCATGGTGGCTTGGTTTCTGCCAGAGAACTGCTATTGAAACCAGAACCTGCTATATTCCAACGATTTATAGAAAAATATGAGCTTCGGCCTGAGAGCTGTTTATTCATTGATGATAATACGCCAAATGTTGAAACGGCCAAGCGGCTTGGCATGGCGGCATTTCACTTTACCGCTACTGAGGATTGCTATCGTGACATCCGCTCAATTTTGAGACTGACGCACAATTAGCTGAATCTATGCTTACCAAGTGATGTCTTTAACATTTCTCTGAACAACATTGATTACTAGATAGATAAAGTGGCTACTTTGACGAAGTGGTTTTTCTTGGAGGTTTTGTGAAGAAAGTATTGATTCCATTTATGTTTGTCGTCTGCGCTTTGAACAGCCCTTTCACGACAGCAGAAGAAGGAAAAAGCCGGCCTCAGGAAAAGAAGTCGATTGTTGGGCAAGTTGAAACGATTCAAATCCCGGATTTGGATATGAAGTATCTGGCCAGAATTGATACCGGGGCCAACACCACGTCAATCAATGCTTATGATATCCGTGTCCTAGGTGACAAAAGTGACGATATGCGGGAAAACCTAGGCAATATGGTTGAGTTCACAACTGAAAACGAAAAAGGTGAAAAATCGTCATACAAAGCCAAGATTGTAAAGGTCAGTAAGATTCGAAATGCACAAGGTGTTGAGCGTCGCTACGGTGTAAAAATGGATCTGAGCTGGAATGGTGAACATAAACGTATCACGGTGAACCTGAGAAACCGCAGCAAACTAGAATACAAGCTGCTGATTGGCCGTAACTGGTTGATGGGCGATTATCTGGTTGATGTTGAGAAATCAGACGACGATGATTAACCTACCCGACTGTAAAGCTTTTTTATAGAAAAAGAGATACCGGCTTGATTTATTCGGCCGGTATTTTCTATAGTAGGAGACATCAATAAATCAAGTTATAGTGCGCTAGAATGAAAAAGTTTCCTGCAATACAAGATGAGTCAAAGAAACAAGCAAGTATCCAAAAATTCTCTGTGCCGATCGAGGATGTTGAAGCGTGGCGTATACTGACGCATCAGCAATACTCCGCGAATACACTGCTAGCCTTCAAAAATGACTGGAATCATTTTCTTGAGTTTTGCCTGGAAACAAAAATGGCGCCGCTGCCTGCAGCAGTGAAAACTGTGCACGAATTTATTGATCGGATGGCACAGAAAAGGAAACTCGCCAGCCTGAAGCGTTACATTGTCACTATTGGTTTAGTACACCGCTGTCATGCACTCCCCGACCCTTGTCGGCACACGGAAGTCAGGCTCGTGCTGAACAAGTATCGAATAGAAAAGCAGGATGACTATAAAAATGCTGCCGCCTTTCGGGATGACCATCTTCAGCAATTGCTGGATGTTTTTGCGCTCGCAACCAAACCCAAGGATCTCCGTGATATGGCCATATGGTCAGTGATGTTCGAGGCGATGCTGAAACGTAGCGAGCTGGCAGCTTTAACCGTAGAAGACTTAGAAATCGCCCCGTCTGGATTAATCTCCTTGCTCGTCAAAGAACACCGCATTGAATTGAGCAGCCTGGCCTCGCAAGCACTCCAACGCTGGCTGACCATAGGCAGCCTTGGTGCAGGCATATTGTTCCGTCGCATCGACCGCCATGGAAATATTGGCGATCAGGCATTAGACCATTCATCAATCTATCGTGTCTTCCGCCGTGCTGGCGACGAGCTTGGCATCAGTCACGAGACGATATTTTCTGGACAATCCCCTCGGGTTGGCGCGGTGAAAGATCTCTCCGATGCAGGGGTAACCATCCACGAGATTCAATCTCAGGGGCGCTGGAAAAGCCCTGCCATGCCCGCTCAATACGCGGGTCACAAAGACAAGCATGATACTGAAATTGCCCGGTATGTAAAAAAGAAGCCTTGGGATAGATAAGACAGTGAAAACGAAGCAACCAATCAGCCTGGACTGGAAGCCCATTGTGGCGAGTGTGTATTTTGCATGGGCTGCGTGATTCTTTCGAATAATCGCTCAAGAGGCGTGAGTTCGCCGAAATAGCCTGCTTGATTCGCAGCAACCCACTCTTTCAGGTTGATCCCTTCCCAGCAAATTTCGTAACCGGCATTCAGGGCCAGAATTTCAAAGAAGATGCGTTGTACCCGACCGTTTCCTTCTCTGAAGGGATGAATGACATTCAATTCACAATAATAGTGCGCAACCCGTTGAATGAATCTATCAAAGCTCAATCCACACAGAAAAGCATCTGCTTCTAAAGCCGCAAAAAGCCGTTCTGCTTCACGTTCGATATTGCCAGCATGGCAGAAACGCGTTTGCCCTTTGGTGATGTCTACGCGGCGAATGTGCCCGGCCCATGGGTAGATGTCCTGAAACAGGGTAAAATGAATGGTTTTCAGATAAGTAAGATGAAATTGGTCAAATTTCGGTTCAAAATGTTCTGCTCTGACACGCGTAAAATCACGTTCAGCCAAAGCCAGTTCATCTTCATCCTCAATATTTAATAAATTGATCAGTACTGCAGAATCCGGGTAGCAGTCCGGGTCCTGCTGAACGCCATATTTATCTCGCATAGACCTTTTTCAGCTGTATGATCAGCGCTTCCTCTGACTTATTTGCTGCCTCATCGTTGCCTGTCTCGTCCAGAGCATCCACATCAAAGCCTTCAAGTTTCAGACTCGCCCGATAGTTACGTTGACGCATTGCAATGAAGCGATTCAATTTTTCTTTGCTCGTGGACATAAGGTTCTAATCATTGCTCTCAGTGAGTATTGCAGCCCAAAAGAAAAACGCCAGTCAGGCTGGCGTTTTCATGGAGACATCCCGTTAAGCTTGAACAGCTTTCCGAATTGCTTTTTCAAGATAATCGGAAAAACTGTGGCCGTAATGTGCCAGCATTTGCGGGAACATGGAGATAGGCGTCATCCCAGGGAAAGTATTGATTTCATTCAGCAGAATGTCGCCATCCTCACTCAGGAAAAAATCAATTCGGGACAAATCTTTCAGTTTCAGATGCACAAAAGCTTTTTCAGCATAAGTTCTGATTTGCTTCACTTGCTCATCAGAAAGATTCAATGCTTCAACCTGCGTAGTCGAATGGCTTTCCGTACTGTATTTTTCTTCGTATGAATAGAATTTGCCTTCCGGACAGGTGACTTCGCCAGGATTGGTAATGACTAACGCATCACCGTATTGATATGCGGCGACTTCCAATTCGCGAGGCTTGATCGTTTTTTCAACTAAGACCTGATCAGAGAAGGTGAAGGCTTGCTTAATCGCAGTTTTCAGGCTGGCTTCGTCCGTTGCGCGGTAGCATCCCACAGAAGATCCCTGACACGCTGCTTTAACAAACACACTTCCCCAGCGATTCAGAGCATCTTGCGCACTCGCCAGCGATGCTTCAGATTGCTCGCTTAAAAAAACATAAGGCGTATTGGGAATGCCCAGTGCGTCAAACCAGAGTTTAGAGGTTATTTTATTGAAACAGTTGGTACTGGCTTGCGGACCACAACCAAAATAAGGTAATCCTGCCAGTTCTAACATTGACTGCAAGTCGCCGGTTTCACCTGGATAGCCGTGTACGCAAGGAATAACATAATCTACCGATAACTTCTGGCCACTTTCGGATTGAAGGGTTCGGTCAAGGTTCAGTTGCCAACGTTGTTGATCGTTATCGAACCAGCCGTTCTGCTTCATTTCAATACGAATGTACTCAATCCCATCAAGCGATTGCAGATTTTGCTCAACAAAGTTCGCGGACACTAAAGACACTTCGTGTTCAGCACCACCGCCACCACAAAGAAGTAATACCTGGATTGGATTCATTTTGATCCCTTGTAAACACTGTCTGCCGGCATCAGGCCATCAGATCGAAAACTTGTGTGCACTGCCGAGATGAGCCAGATGTCATCAGAATTCTACAGAAAGCGTCGGCAGGCCTGGAGGCATCAACTATTGCATCTTATCAATCTGGCATCAAGCGGTACGCCGGATTCACAGGGCTGAAATCGGCTAATGATACAAAAAATAAGCTCCCCGGTCAGGAGAGCTGTATTTTGTCAATTTTCAGTAAACTTTTGTCAGCTTCGGTTCTGCGGACTGATGGATTTTTGCCATGCTGCGAACAAAGGGACCAAAAGACTGGATATCACTAGGCAAGGCTTTTATCGCGGCTTGAGCTTCCTGCACCGTGTCGAAATGACCATAGAGCAAGGTATACCATGGCTTTTCCTGATAGGTTTTCTGGTTCACCCAAACCGGTTGCTCTCCGGGTAGTTTGGCAACATAAGGTGCAAAGCCATTGTTTTTACTCAGACCAAGCACCTGAACGGTAAAACCAGTAATCGGCTCTGACGCATATTCGTAAGTGGGCTTCTGAGGTGCTGCCGACGCCATTTCAGGCATGGCTTCCTGCTGAACTTCAACCTGTTTTTTCTGAGCCATTGCCGGTGTGTCTACCGGGGCAATTTCCTGCTCAGGCGGTACCACTTCATCGGTGACCGCAATGTCACCTGAGCGTAGTGGTTCAATGGGTTCTTCGGCATACTCAACCGACATGGGTTCCGGTTCGATTTGCTGCTGTGCCAAGGCAGCCTGCTCCTGATCTTCCAGTGAAGGAACGACGGCGCCGTTGATTGTTTGACGTTCGTTATCCAGTGCGCAGCCTGCTAAAGCTGAAGTAATTGCAACCATTAAGGCAAGTTTTTTCATTCTCATCGTGCCTGATTTATTTGTCTTGAAAAGATTCTGCACCCCGACCTGACGCCAATCAAGCCTGTGTCTCTGAATGAGCGCTAATATTGGCGTTGTGTCACAGGATCAAAGTTACCTCAATCATAGGTTGATTTTTGTTACGAATTCCAGTTTTTAATCCATTGGGTCCAACAAAAAAATACAATGATGCAGGTCTGAACCTGCTGACGGAAACAAACAATTCCGGATGTTTTCCAGTACACTCACAGCAGCAAAGCACAAAACTGAAGTACATTTGCCTGCAATCAGACCACCAATCGCCTACAGAACGCTGAGAGAATGAACGCAATGAAAGGACTTGAATCACTGCTCAAACCACGCTCCGTGGCCGTCATTGGTGCCTCTGATAACCCAAAACGGGCTGGCTACGTGGTGATGAAAAACCTGCTTTCCGGTAATTTTAACGGTCCGATCATGCCTGTGACCCCAAAGTATGATGCGGTCGCAGGTGTGCTGGCTTATCCCGATATCAACAGTCTTCCCCGGATTCCGGATCTCGCGATTTTATGTACGCAGGGCCACCGCAATGCCACCATCATTGATCAGTTAGGCCGTAAAGGCGTCAAACTGGCGATTGTTCTGGCCGCCGGCATGAATGTGGTTCTCAATGGTGACGGCGTCACGGAAGATGTTCGGATGCATGAGGTTGCGAAACAATACGGGATGCGGCTCATTGGGCCGAACAGCATGGGCATGATTCTTCCCTGGCATCACCTGAACGCCTCTTTTTCTCCGATTTCGGCCAACAAAGGCAATATTGCCTTTGTGTCTCAGTCTGCTGCGGTGTGTACCACCATTCTAGATTGGGCCAAAAATAAAGGGATCGGATTCTCGACCTTTATCTCACTCGGAGATACCTGTGATATCAGTTTTGATGAGCTGCTCGATACCCTGAGCCGCGACAGCAAAACACAGGCAATTCTGCTTTATATCGACTCCATCCGCGATGCCAGACGCTTTATGTCGGCGGCCCGTGCGGCAGCCCGTAATCGCCGGATTCTGGTGCTCAAAAGTGGCCGTACGAAAATCGGCAGTGCAGCTGCACATCTGCATACCGGGGGAGAAATTGGATTAGATGCAGTTTATGACGCCGCGATCCGGCGCTCGGGGATGCTGCGTGTCCATAACACCCATGATTTGTTCGCTGCTGTAGAAACACTGGCACATGCTGTCCCGCTTCGCGGTGAACGGCTTGCGATTTTGACCAACGGCGGCGGACCGGCAATTATGGCGGTCGATGCCTTAACAGAACGTGGCGGAAAACTGGCGACCTTAAGTCAGGAGACGATCGACAAATTATCCCGTGTTTTACCGGCCAGCTGGTCACAATCCAACCCGATTGATATCGTCGGCGATGCGGACATCACCCGCTATGAAGCCGCCACAAAAATCCTGCTCGACAGTGATGACTTTGACGCCCTGCTGATCATGCATTCTCCTTCCGCTATCGCGCCGAGTAAAGAAACGGCAGAGCACCTGGTGCAGGTTCTGAAACAACACCCGAGAACAATCCACTTCAATATTCTGAGTAACTGGGCGGGCGAGAATCAGGCACAAAAAGCCCGGCAAGTTTTTACGCAGGCTGGATTTCCGGCATACCGGACTCCGGAAAGCGCGGTCACTGCGTTCATGCACTTGGTGGAATACCGCCGTAACCAGAAACAGTTGATGGAAACGCCCTCTTCTTTCGGGGAAATACAAAGCCATCCGGAGCGCGTCCATCAATTACTTGATCAGCTGCTGGCACAGCAGATTGATCATCTCGAAACCCATGAAGTCCGCCCGTTACTGGAAAACTACGGTTTTCAGACGCTCCCCACTTGGATCGCTTCCGACCCGGCTGAAGCGGCACATATCGCGGAACAAATCGGCTATCCGGTTGCAGTCAAGCTGCGTTCGCCGGATATTCGCCACAAATCTGAAGTGCATGGCGTGATGCTGCACCTGAGAACGGCGGCGGAAGTTGCGAATGCATCTCAGGCGATTCTGGATCGGGTCTCACTCAATTACCCGAAAGCACGCATCGAAGGACTTCTGGTGCAACGCATGGCAAACCGGGCAGGTGCTCAGGAATTACGGATTGCCGTTCATACCGACCCCGTATTTGGGCCTGTGATTTTGATTGGAGATGAGGCCGCCGAATGGGACATTCATCGTGATGCCGCGGTCGCAATCCCGCCGCTGAACATGGCTCTGGCCCGATATCTGGTCATCAATGCTTTGAAAACCGGTAAAATCAAACAACGGAGTTTACCGGATCGATTAGACATTCCCGCGCTGTGTAAGCTGCTGGTCAAGCTGTCTCAGCTCATCATTGACTGCCCTGAAATCACCGAGCTTGATATTCACCCACTGCTGGCCGCAGGCGAAGAAATGACGGTGATTGATGCGTCCATGGCGATCCGCCCATTTTCCGGAGACACACAACAACGCCTCGCGATTCGCCCTTATCCGAAAGAGCTGGAATTACTGACCGCCCTCAAAGACCGGACGCCTGTATTACTGCGCCCCATTCGGCCGGAGGATGAACCGAAGCACAAAGCCTTTATTGCCCGGGTATCCCACGATGATTTGTACAACCGGTTCTTTTCTGAAGTCGGTGAATTCAATCACGAAGCTTTAGCCAATCTGACCCAGATCGATTACGACCGGGAAATGGCTTATATCGCGGTACAACTGGACCCGGATACTCATGAAGAAACCGACATTCTTGGCGTGAGCCGCGCAGTTTCAGACCCGACCAATGAAGAAGCCGAGTTCGCCGTGTTAGTCCGTTCAGATCTGAAGGGGCAAGGCTTGGGAAGTATGCTGCTCAATACCATCATTCAGTATTGCAGGCAGCGTGGCATTCTCCGCTTAACCGGAATCACCATGCCAACGAATCAGGGGATGCTGGCTCTGGCCAGAAAAAGCGGTTTTCAGGTGGCGATTCATTTTGAAGATCAGACCGCAGAGCTCTTGTTGCCGCTTCAGACGGAGACTGAACAAATCTAGCCGATTGGTATTGAAAATCAGCACGCAGGCTCAGTAAGAACCTGCGTGCTTGGCGAATCACTGATGAAGGTGCTTTTTCCAAAGCTGTTCTAACTGCTGAATGGCCCAGGATTTAGCTTTACCCATACGGCTTCGGTTCCAGGCCAGCACCAGTTCAAACTCATGAACCGGATCATCCCCAATCATGACCAGTGACCCCTTCGCCAGATCGTCCTGAATCAAATCACTCGGAATGGTTGCAATGCCCAATCCAGCACGCAACGCAATCAACTTGTCATGCATACTGGAAACCGTTAATAACGGCTGCTCTTCAAGAATATTACGCGTAATCGGAGGCAGGTTTCTCGCCGTATCGGCCACCGCGATTCCCCGATATTGCTGGCGAACAGCCGGATCGAGCGGATCTTTATGACGGTGAATTGGATTATCCGGATGCGCGACCCAGACAATATCCATTTTACCCAACGGCTGAATTTTCACTTCAGGCGGTGCCACACTGGGTGCCGGAGCGATCAGAATATCCGCCCTGTCCTGTGCCAGAGCTTCCCAACACCCCGCCAGAATTTCTTCACTGAATTTCACGCGGGTTTTACTTTTCTGACCCAGCGCTTCAACGATGGGGAACATCCAATCCAGCCGCACTAAACCGTCATAGGCGATGGTCAGTTCCAGCTCCCACCCGTGCGCCAGTGCGGTTGCATCCGAAACCATTTCATCCGCAGCAGTTAACAGCAGCCGCCCTCGTTCCAGCAGTAACCGACCCGCTTTGGTAAATACAGCTTTATGCCCGGAGCGGTCAAAGATCACCAGATCTAAATCCTGCTCCAGCTTTTGCACCTGATAACTCAGGGAAGAAGGTGCACGCCCTAGCTCCTCAGAGGCAGCAGCAAAACTCCCCCGGCGTTCAATCGCATCCAGGACCATCAGTGCTTCAAAGGATAATAACCGGTTCAAATTTCTTTCCCTGACATTCAGCATAAACGAAGGTGTTGTTTTAACACAGTCCCTGTCTGTTGCCTATTCAACTCTGTTTTCGATTGCACTGGCGGAAGAATGTCTTTGCTGTAGTTTTTGCTTTCTCAGCATCAGGCCCAGCGCGATACAGAGATAAAGTCCGGCAAGGCCCCAGAGATGTATCCACCAATGACCGACCTGCGCAAAACTGGCACCCATTTGATTGAGCCTCAGAAAACCATTGATCGCTGGTGTCGAAGGAAACCACTGTGCCAGCCAGTTCACGGGCTCAGGCAACGCAGAAACCGGCCAAACAAACCCGGCAGAAAATACCAAAGGCAAAGAACTCAACAACACAATGACTGTGACCAGTTCTTTTCGGGGAACCAATTCACCAAGCACAATCCCCAGCAATGTCACCGCCACGAGGAAAGGAAGCGTCATGGCAATCAAATCACCGATCTGTGCCAGACGACTGATGCCATAAGATTCGAAACTCAGGCCAAAGTAATACGCTGTCAGGGGGAGGTAGATCAACGTAAACCATGACACCCGAACCATGATCATCTTCCAGGGCGCATAAGCCATGGTGTACGGGATCTCTCCACGCTGGCGTGATTCCTGATGGGCGGCTCCAACCAATGCTGAACCGATCAGCAAAGTCTGATGCAGGATCAGAACAAAGACCGCAGGAACGATGTAATTGATATACCCCATTGTCGGATTGAACACCGGCAACATATTCAGTTTGAGAGGCGCATACTGTTCGCTTGCAAGGGTCAGATTGTTCCCCGCTGCGACCATACGGACAACTTTCGCTTTGGCACTGAGCGTACCTGTTGCTGTCGCCAGCCCTTCCACAACCGTACCATAGACCAGAAACAAAGCTGCATCCCCGGCAAAAGCCACCGTTGGACTTGTGCCCAGTAACAGATCCCGGTAGAAATGCTCCGGAATGACCAGCATCCCCTGCACCTCCTGATTGAGCAGCCATTGTTTCGCTTCATCCAGGCTGGATGCCGTTCGCATCACCTGAACCTGAGGGGTTGCATCCACCATCCGCACCAATTCGCGGCTCATAGCGCTGTTATCTAAGTTCACAACAGCAATGTGCTGTTCACGGGGTAACTGATTCGCATACGGCAGCGGATAAATCAACGAGTAGATCAACACGCCGCCGAAAACCGTAAAGAGAATCGCCGGATTGGTAAAAATCGCTTTGAATTCGTGGAGTACTAATTCACGCCAGCTCATCCCAGAACCTCCTGTTGCTTCCGCCGCCAGGACTGCATCCGCAGAATCCCAAGCGCAAAAGCCACAACAAAACACATTAAGGCAAACATCTGGGGCATGGCCTGTTGCAGATGATTGCCATAATCGACCTGCTGCACCTGAATCTCAATGTAATGAGTTACGGGTAGTAACGCACGCCATACTGCCGCAAGAACCGGCATATCCGTCGCTGGAAATGTAATCCCCATAAAGGCAAATGCAGGTGCCGTAAATCCGGCGACCAGACTCATGGTGCGGGTTGCATCCAGGGTCAGGAAAAACAACATCGTCCCCATACTGAGGCAGGCAAACACCATCAAGATCTGAGCAAGCAGCAAGATGCCCCAGCTGCCATGCATCGGCCAGCCGAGCAGACCATACAGACCCCACAAGAACAGGATGCCCTGAATCAGGTAAAGCACGCCATAGACCGCCAGTTTGGCGCATAACTGCTGTACGGGCTGTTGATTGAGCCAGACGTGTAATCCCTGCCGGCGCTGTTCAGCCGCCAGTGCTAAAACCGTGGTTGCGATCATAAAAATCTGCCACATCGCCGGGATCGCCGCGGAAACCAGAAACTGACCATAATGAGCGTTACTGTTGAATAATGGCGTAATCTGATTGCGAATCGGCAACGCCTGTCCGAGTGCCTGAATCGGGACAGCGGTGCCGCTGGCCATGTGTTTCAGGGCATCAATACCTGCGGTATAGGTTGTCTGAGCTGAGACAAAAGCACTGTTGACCAGTTTGGCGATCAGGATAAATTGCGTGTTATAAAACACAGTCACGGTTGGCGACTGCCCCCGAAATGTCTCGGCTTCCATGGATTCAGGGATGATGGCCAGCGCATAGATCTCGCCATGACGCAGTAAAGCCGATCCCTCTTCCACACTGTTCAGTTGCCGGGCAACAGACAGGGTCGGACTGGCATCGTAGTATCGGACTAATCCTCTGGATAAGCGGCTTTGATCCAGATCGACCACGCCGACAGGAAGATCCCGGGCGATCCCGTAAGAAAAAATCCACCACATCAGCACAAACAATGCAGCCGGTAAGAAAAACAGCATGGCTTTCAGCCAGGGCTCCTGCCTGATGATGCTGCATTCACGTTTTATTGCGGTCAGCCACATATCACTCCACCAGCACACTCATGCCCACACGTAAGCCATCAATGGGCTGTATTGGTCGGGCTTCGACCTCAAACGTCCGCATATCGAATCCTTGCTGCGCATCGGTGGTCCGCCAGGTTGCAAAATCCCCCATCACAGAGAGATGCGTCACCTGAAACTTGTATTGCGTCTCACCCAATGCAGGGATCTTTGCTTCAAACAGGCTGCCTTTGGCGAAATCTTTCAGCCTGTCTTCACGAACATGAAACACCGACCAGGCATCATCCATATCCACAATGCTCACCACGGGAAACCCCTGTGGCGCCAGTTCACCATCATGCAGGAGAATCTGACTGACTTCACCGTTATGCCAGCTGGAAATTTTGGTATCCGCAGCATAGGCTTCCACTTCGGCAACCGCACCCGCGGCCATCCGTTCTTTTTCCTGTGCAGCGCGTTTGGTTTCTTCCCGCGCACCTTCTTTGGCCATTTCATACATCTGGTAAGCGGCCTGCTCTGTATAGCGGGAAGCCTGCCATTGTGTGTAGGCTTCATCACGTTTCTGCTCGGCAACTACGCCCTCGCGGTAAAGGTTGTTGATACGGCGATACGTTTTTTCGCTCAGGGTCGATGCTGCCTTGGCTTTCTGCCACTGATCCTGCGCGGCGGCAATTTCCTGCGCACGCGCACCATTGGACGCTTCATCCGCCAAAGCTCCGGCGGCCTGCTGACTGGCTTTTGCCTGTTCCAGTTTGGCGTCAATTTCCGGGCTGAGAAGTGTGAAGATCAACTGGCCTTCACGAACTTTATCGCCTTTACGGACCAGAACCTGATCAATCCGCCCGGCAACTTTCGACGAGATATTATATTGCTGCGCTTCAATCTGCCCTTGCAAACGTACAGGCAGAGGCTGATAAGCCGCCCAAAACCGATAACCCAGCCAGCCTGTCAGTGCAATGGCAGGCACAATCACTGCCAGCGTTTTCAACTTACTCATTTCAGTTAACCTTAAGTCCTTTGTAATTTTCATAATTGTCAAAAGCGTTAATGTCGCCACTGACGGCCAGTAACTTGGATAAAGCGATGACATAGTGATAGGACGCAGCCACTCGCTGCGTTCTCACACTGGCCAGATAGAGCTCCGCATCCACCACATCCAGAGATGTTGAAAGCCCCTGACTGAATGCTTTTTCACGCAAGGCAACACTTTCCTCCGCCAGCGCAATACTGGAAGCCAGACCTTCATACTCTTCCAGTGCCTGAGAGGCCTCGCGGTAGGTTTTCTCAACCAACACACTCAGATCCTGTTCAGCCTGAGCCCGCAGATAATTCACCTGAGTCATCGCACTGTGCGCAGCTTTCACTTTGTCGGAACGGCCAGAGCTGTCGAATAATGGAATACTGACGCCCACACCAACGGCCCAGTCCGGTGCGGTTTTGGCCGCCAATGTATCCTGCTCATAAAGGTTGTAATTGCCGTACAGGAAAACTTCCGGGTAGTACTTCCCTTTCTCCGCATCCAGCAAGCCGCTTGCCTGCGTTTGTTTGGCATCCAGAATGTGTAAGCCCGGATATTCTGTCAGCGTCTTGTTCAGGAAGCTCGACATTGGAGGCAAGTCTTCATTTACAAACAAGCCCGTGGAAGGCAAAGCAGGGGTTTGTAATTTCAGTAACCGGGTGAGCGCGACCTGTGCAATTTCCAGATCCCGCTGTGCTTTCAGACGCTCGACGCGTGCTTTGTCGTAAGAAGACTGGGCCTGAAGCCGCTCAACCTTGGCGATCTGGCCCTGCGCTTCCATCTTGAGCGCATTCTGATAATGCTTTTCCAGCCCTTTCTCTGCGTCCTGCCTGGTTTTCAGGACCTGCTCGGCCAGCACAACACCAAAGTAGTAAGTCGATAAATCTTCAAATTTGGCATGCTCTTTCATTTCGAGCATGTACTTTGCTTCCTGTGTTTTCCCCTTGGCAATATCCTGCGCGGCCATAATCCGTCCGCCCATGAAGATTGGCCAAACGGCCCGAACTGAGCTGGTCAGGATATCGCGATCGGTTAATCGGGAGGTGAACATTTTGTCGAGCTGTGCCGGATTCACGCCGATTGTCTGAGCCAGACCAGCCAGCTGAGCCGACTGATTTTTTCCGGCTGGTGTGCTGGCAATGATGTCTGATGGCGCGATTTCAATCGGATCGTCCAGATAGGTATAGTTTGCGGAAACTGAAACTCTGGGCAGCGACATGGCACGCGATGCCTGCTGAAGATGAGCAGCCCTGTCCAGATTGCTTTTTTCTGCGGCGAGTTCATCGCTATGATTCTGAACCATCTGCCAGGCATCGTCAAAGCTGACTGTTGCTGCCTGCGCCTGAAAACAAATCGTGCTAATGAAGAATGCCAGAGAGAGCGGTTTAGCCATGGATGGCCTGATTTTCATTTTTTTGTCCTTGTGACCTCAAAATCGGCTGCAATCATTCTAGAGTAATTGCTCTATACCGCAAGCTTTCTTCACATTCTTTCTGAGAATATCGATATCAAGCTGCTGTTTTAAAAGCATAACAAAGAAAAAAGCCCTCAGTTGAGGGCTCCGATGTTTTCGTGTTTTTTGGGGATTACATCAACCATTTCCACCAGATAAATGCGACAAGAAAACCATATAAATAAACTAACCCTGCCCACGACAGCCATTTCATACCGCTGGAGAACTGAAGATCGTCCGGCAGTTCAGTCCGCGTGACCAACCGGTAATTCAGATAGGCAAAAACCGGGGTCGTCATGAAGGCCAGCACCATGGCAAAATCCATCATCGGCATCAGCGCTGAAGTGAAGAACAGAATAATCCCCATGGCACACAGGCTGACCAGAATCATCCAGCCATTGATATACTTTGTCTGACCCAGTGTTTTTTTCTGAATCAACAGCTGTGTTTCAGCCAGTGCGCGGGAATAACCGTCGATCACCGTAATCGTACTGCCAAAAATACAGAAAAATGCGATCACTGCGATCAAGTAGCGGGACCACTCCCCGATTGTGGAGGCATACATACTGACCAGTTGATGTGAGAAACCAATTCCAGACGCTTTCAGTTCTGTCCCAGTGCCATACAGCACCAGAGCACCCAGTGACAGAAACACAATCGCCAGCACCGCAGTGCCAATATAACCGACATTAAAATCGAAAATCGCCGAGCGCGTCGTGACTGTCTGTTGCTTCCGCTGACTTTTCAGCCAGAGCGATGTCAGGCAAGAAATTTCAATCGGTGCCGGCATCCAACCCATCATCACCACGATGAAACCAAATGATGCCAGGGTCCAGGCCGACGGACCTTCATAACTCGCTGAAGCGGCACTGCCATTTCCTGCTGCAATCACCACAGCAGAAATCGTGGCAATCACCAGCACCGACATGATGACCTTCGACAATCCATCCAACGCTTTGTAATGACCGGCCATCAGAATGATCAGGCACGCTGCCAGCACAATCGCAGACAAGACAGAAAGTGGCAGATTCCCCGGCATGAAGTATCCCAGCAGGCTGGCACTAAACAGCAGCAGCGCCGCTGTATTCACAACCGCCGAAATCAGGTTTAATGCGGCAAACACCCAAAGGTAACCGCGGCCCATGTCATCATAGCCTTCGACTAAACTTTTCCCGGTTCCCATGGTGAACTGGATGCCTGCACGGAAAAATGGATATTTAAAGAGGTTCACCAGCAGGATGATGGCTGCAAGTTGCCATCCATAAATGGCCCCGGCTTTCGTTGAGGCGACCAGATGCGACCCACCAACCGCCGCAGAAGCCATCATAATGCCCGGCCCCAGAGATTTGATCAGTTGCTTGAAACCACTTTGCTGCTGAGACTGTGGCGAGAGAGATGCAGTATCTGACATTCGAATACGTCCTGTATTGTTTCTTATAGTAATGCGCTTCTTTGTCTCAGGTTTAAATTATTTATGCAATCCCCTCAATATCCGCCATTCAGTCGATTTCACTGCTTCAAATACTGATAAAGCACATTGCACTGCATTCAATAACAGAGGCATCAATAAATCGTAGAGATGTTGTCAAAAAAACGATAAAAAATATTCCCGAGAAGGATGTATTCTTCAGTTCTTCTGCGTTTCAGACTTAAACCGTCATCGCTCACTGTAAAAATAGTGACACCACAGCGCAAATTTCTCTCCTGCACTGACACTTAAGATTATGCTTATAAAGAAAGTTCCATGCATTCGTTGAGCCGTTGGAGTCTATGTCTTCTGACAACCAAGATGATGGCAAGCTGAGCATCACCCGTCGGGTATTACGCCGGTTACGGCACGCCAGCCTGATCAGTCTGGCCGTTCTGGCATGTGGGATGACCTTATCCGCCCTGCTGGTGACCTTATGGCTTGCCGCTCAGGGGATTCAGTTACATGCTCTTTCCGGCATCGGCCTGACGGAGCAGACGATCCAAATACAACGGTTAACGCTGGGTATCAAAGGCACTGCAGTTGATCTTCAGGCGGCCCAACTCACCCGCCAGGAAAATAGCTGGCAAATTAACGCCGAAAAGGTGACATTGTCACTAAGCGCACCCATCAAGGCACGGATGGCAGAGCTTCAGCTGTCTACAGCCCCTGTCATCCTGCAGCAGGCGCGGCTCACGACACAAGGGACCTTAGCCGAAGGTCATTTTGCCCTGACCGCAAGTCAGGCGACAACACGCCTTACGGCGCGTGGTGATTCACAGACGCCTGAACAGAATATTCGTGACATCACCTTAATGGTGACAATGTCACCTTCTTTTTCACTTCAAGGCACGGTTGGTCATGGCCGGATTGTGCTCCCCGCTCATATCACGCCTTTTGCTGAATCCTACCCGATCCATGTTCAACAACTGGCTTTTTCTTACCGGAATGAAACACCCAAGCGACCACTGCACATCACGCTGAAGCAGGTATCGCCTGCGGCACCAGCGACAATCTCTCAATTGACAGAATCCATCGATGATCTCAGCATCAAACTGGATTTGAACCAGCCTGGCGACAGCCTCACCCTGATGGCCCATCAACTTCACTGGAACCCGGCCCCGCTGATTGGCACATCAAACAAACCCGACACATCAAACTGGCCGCGTCTGGGGCAGCTCAGTGCATCTCTTTTTCAGCTTCCCGTACAGGCAATCCACGTGGCAGATCTCACGCTGGAAGGCTGGCTTTCTCATGCATCACTCCATTTCAGCAAAGCCTCTGAGCAGACTCAGTTCGAACTGAAAGGAAACCTGTCTCTTGTCTCAGAAGAGCCACTATCATTCGACGCTCGCCTGAAAACATCAGACGCACAATCAGCTTCCTTTCATCTGATGGCCGCCGACCAACATCAGTTACCGCTCCTGACCTGTACCGCTGACTGGCGATTCACGTCTGAGGTTCCGGAGGAGATCACCTGCAATAGTGACAATGTCACTAAACTTTCCACGCGTTTGGGTCTCAAACCGAAATTCTGGCCGAAACTCGCATCTCAAGCGGTCCAAATCCGGGCGTCACGGCTGGATTCAGGCTCACAAATCAGTCCGGTTTCAGCCAATCAAGCACCGCCATGGCAATACCGGGTTCAGACACAATTCCCGAAGCACACCCAAGTTTCAATGACGCTCCCGAATTGGGTGAAATCTGAATCGGACACAGCAACGCTGGACCTGACACAAGACGGCAACTGGCTGTGGGACTTCTCCCTGAGTCCGAATCGCGCGCAATTCTCTTTACAGCAACCTGAATCCCTCCATGTCAGCCTGACCGCACCACAGACCCGGGGGCAAATCACGCTGCAACAACTTCAATGTCAGTTTCCGCTTTATCCGGACACAGCAGAATCTGAGACTCGCACAAGGTGTCAGGCTGCCGCAGCAATGACATTGAATGCAGAAACACTGACCACAGCAACGCTGCAGGCCAGACAGATTAATCTGTCGCAGCAGTTCAGCATCCGGCTTGATCCGGCGCAGCTTCATGTCCGCCTGTCGGAAACGCGATTGAGGGCCGCAGCCCTGCAATTACCCGACATGGGCGGCCTGACCCAACAGGCGCTGCGGCAGATTGAACTGAAAGCACCGCAATTCAGCCTGGAATCCGAGCGGAACGCTGCAACACCTTTCACGCAATGGCACATCTCGAGCCATCAAACGCCTGCGGTGCTGTTTGAGGCAGATTACAGCGGTATTCGCCCGGTCACCGAACAAAATTCGACTCAGCGTCATTCGCACCCCGTTCAGAAGGTCAGTGCAGAAACCTCCCTTCGGCTGAATACCGTCACGGGAGATTTTTCTGAAGGCAATTGGCACCTGAACAGCGACTATCAGCATAGTCTGCACCTGACCCTGAATGAGCAGCGATTCCCTGCCCTCCATCAGCAGGGACACCTCAATGCCCGCCCGCATCTGATTGGATGGACAGGCCTGGTTCGCACCGCGCAAAGTCTTCCCTGGCTTGAATATGCTGTTAGCACCCAACCGTCCACGGCGTCCACCCGGATTCAGATACAGCCCCGGCGTCTGGACTTTTCTGGTAATCACAGCCTGAAGAAAATGTATCTGGCACAACTGCCATTCAATATTGACCTCAATAATGGCAGTCTGACCCTTGCCGCTGATTTAAAGTACGACAAAGCGCATTGGTCTGGCGCCTTCGATGTGTTTACGGAGCATCTGAACGGGAACATCCGCGATGTCCACTTTGCCGATGTCAATCTCGCTTTCTCTGGCCAGCTTCAGCAGAATGCCCTCCGCAGCAGAACACCCATGAGCATCCATGCCGGCTGGCTGTTCTTCGGCACCCTCTTTCAGGACATCACATTGTCCGGAGAGTTTGATACACAAACCCCGCGCTATGTTTTACACCGTGCGAGTGCGAAAGCGCTGGGCGGTTACCTCAGTACCCGGGAAGTGGTGACCCCTTCTTTGCGAAATATTGACAGGATTCCTTTGCGTATCCAGAGTCTCAATCTTAAGAAACTGATAGATTTATCGAAGCCAAAAGATATCGAATTAACCGGGCTGATGGACGGCGTTCTCCCCATCAGCGTTCAGGATGGATTTCCAGTGATCAAAAAAGGCGCTTTATTTTCAAGAAGTCCCGGTGGCGTGCTTCGATATAAAGAAGGCTCTTCGATTGATGAAAACATCGAATCCGGGTCGCAAAATAGTCTTAAAGTGCTCGCGCGGATTCTCAAAAATTATCAATACGACTCACTTGCCGTTGATATAGACTATTCAAAGGATGGTCAATTAAATGCAAGTTCGAGGTTTAAAGGCCGGAACCCTGATTTTCAAAATGGTCGGCCGGTTCACATAAACCTGAATCTAGAAGATGACATCCCGGCTCTGATCAAAACGCTGAACACGATCAATGCGTCTCAGTTTGAGCGCATGTTCCTGAAGCAGCTTGGTCTGGAAAAGTAGATTTTGCGCTGAAATTTGATGCAAATGACTTGAAAAGGTCGAAGCCCATGGATATTCAGTTAAAGTATTACTGCATGACAGGCTGTTTCGCAGCAATACTATTCATCACCGTTTCCGGGTTGACTGGCTGTACACCCACAGTTCAGGTTGCGGCGTCGGATAAACCGATTGAAGTGAATCTGAACGTTAAAATTGAACACGAGATTCGAATTAAAGTTGATAAGGAAATTGATGATCTGTTTAGTGATGACGATGTCTTCTGACCCGGCGGGGAGCCAGTCATGAAACGTTTGCTGATCTACATTGCCATCTTTTTGTTCTGTGCACATGTGTTTGCCATTGATCTTCAGCAAGCCAAAGCACAGGGACTCGTTGGTGAAGCCAATAATGGCTATCTTGCGCCTGTCACATTGTCGCCCTCATCCGAAGTTCGCCAGTTGATTCAGCAGGTCAATATCGACCGCAAAGAAAGCTATCAACGTATTGCGGTGTCAAACGGCCTGACCCTTTCAGAAGTCGCTCGCCTGGCGTATCAAAAAGCGGTTGAAAAAACAGAGTCGGGGCATTTCTACCAGAATCCGAGCGGACTCTGGGTTAAAAAATAACACACCACAATCCGGCAAACCCGATCCTGCTCAACTTCTGGTATCAACCCGCTAATTTTTCAGTCAGTGATTCCTGCTGAAAAAGGTATACTGCTGCCATCATTTTCTGCCTGTTTTCAAAGAATGTCGTTCCAACCTGCTGCCATCAAACATCAGTTGATTCGTTATCCACTATTCTGGCTCTGTGCTGTCGCTTGCCTGTTGCCTGTGGTGAATTCCCCCGTGGCTTTAATTCTGGGCTTTTCACTGGCGACACTCGGGCTGGTACCCACCGACTTTCCAGTGGCGGCACTGACCAAAAAACTGCTTTCAACGGCCATTGTCGGATTAGGATTCGGTATCCAGCTCGATGTCGCCATCGAAGCCAGCCAGTCCGGACTCGGACTGATTATCGCATCCATTGTCGTCACTTTACTGATGGGCACCTTACTGACCAGATGGTTCAGTCTGGATCCGAAAACAGGACACCTGATTGCGTCAGGTACAGCAATCTGTGGCGGCAGCGCTATTGCAGCGGTATCCCCGGCCATTCAGGCGAACAGCCATCAGACATCACTGGCTTTAGCCACTGTGTTTATTCTCAATGCGATTGCCCTGTTCCTATTTCCGACCATCGGACATTTGCTGGACTTATCACAGCATGAATTCGGTCTGTGGGCGGCGATCGCCATTCACGACACCTCTTCTGTAGTGGGCGCTGCCGGGGCTTATGGTGATGAAGCGCTGAAAACAGCAACGACGCTCAAACTGGCGCGTGCATTGTGGATTATTCCGCTGGCTTTTCTCAGTGCATTGATGTTCAGCGGAAAAGAGAGAAAAATCACAATCCCGCTATTTATCGTGTTTTACTGTGTCGCGATATTAACCGCCCACTGGCTGCCGCAGTTCAGTTTGATCTATCAGGAAATCTTTGCATTCTCCAAGCGTGTGCTGGTTGTCTGCCTGTTTTTGATCGGTGCGGGGATTACGGTGCAGAAACTCCGCGCTGCGGGTGCAAAACCGCTCATATTAGGCGGGATTCTGTGGACAGTGATCAGTGCCGGATCGCTGCTGGCGATCCTCAGCGGGACGGGTGTTCAGTAATGCGACTGATCTGAAGAGGAAGAAGTCTGCTGCGTCTCGGTTTGCGCGTTTTTGCCCCAGGCTTTTCGGGCGATCAATGTAAACAACAGCGAGAATGCCAGCAGGCTCAACCCTGCACTGATAACGCCAGTCGTCAGCAGCGAACTGAGTGTCAATGCCATCACGATTCCCACCCACACAACTTTGTTTTCCATTTCATTTACTTCTCAGTTGTTCTGACACAGTCGTTATTATTGTGAGGACGCGGCCAAGTTAAAAATACCCTTTCTCACTAAGAAAGCAGGATTCGTTATAACCAGAAGTAGTTAGTTTTCATTTTTTATGTCTGAAGAACGACAGTCAGTATCCGAAGGAAACTGTCCGCCAGATTCTCGACTAGGATTGAATCAATATAGGATTCAACGGGGAGTGTTCACCATGCGCAGTTTCAGGAATATGCTTTATATCAGCGATGGGATTCAGGATGAAACACAAGGACTGCAACAGGCGCTCAGTCTTGCAGAGGCATATCAGAGTCAATTGACCGTTCTGATTGTTTACCCTGCGCTGCCCGAAACACTGGGGGGATATCAAACCGACTGGGAACAGGCATTAGTCCATAAAATCAATGAAGCGTTGACCGAGGCTAAAAGCCAGTTACCCGCCAAAACACCCCCCGTGATTCCGACCATTCACACCGCAAGCAGTCCAACCCCGTCAACACTGGTCATACAGCACGTGATTCGTGAAGGCTATGATTTGGTCATCAAACAGGCCGAACTGGCCCAGCCCGGCATTGGACTGAAAGCCATCGATATGGAATTGCTGCGCCAGTGTCCCTGTCCGGTCTGGCTGTGCAGACCGATTGCTCACGCGCAAAATAAGGTGCATGTTGCCGTCGCCATTGACGCCGAAAATGATACACAGTACGAGACGGATCTGGATATTGAATTACTTCAGACCGCACGTCAGTTATCCAACGCGTGTGATCAAAAGCTGATTGTGATTTCCTGCTGGGATTTCCCTTATGATGAAATTGCCAGCAACCCGTTCATTCATGTCCCTGACGCTGAGCTTCAGGCATCGATTCAAGCAACTGAAACCCGCCATATCGAGCGGTTCCAGGCACTCTTGGCACAATCGGGGATTCAGGGTGAGCTCAAAGCGTGCCATCCGAAAGGACTGCCGGAGCAATGTATTCCGGCAACCATCGCTCAGGAAGGCGTTGAGTTGCTGGTGATGGGCACCGTCGCCCGGACGGGCATCCCCGGTTTTATTATGGGAAACACGGCAGAGGATATTGTTCAGAACACACAGTGTTCCATTCTGGCACTCAAACCAAAGGGTTTCGTCAGTGACATCAAACCCTATTGAAGCATGATCAATTATCCGTAATACCAACCTAAAGAAACGGGCTGTGAAAACAGCCCGTTTTGTCACTTTGACTATTTTTCCAAAGTTATTGCGCGTTCATTGCATCCAGCTTCGCGCCAACCGGACCCGAGAAGTTATAACCGTCATGTTTATCCCAGTTGATGGACCAGGTCATGACACCGCCATAATTCGGATAATTGAATGCCGGGACGACACTGCCACAGTGAGTTCCCTGAGTCAGACAGTCCAGCGCATCCAAAATATTCTGGGTCGGTGCCTGACCAGAGTTTGCAGAACTCGGGCCAGAAGGTAACCCAATGGCAACCTGATCATCACGCAGCGGTGCAAACTGTTGGCCGTTGGCCAGCGTGAAGCCTTCAATCAGCATCTTCGATTGAGCCACCATCATGTCGACCGAGCCTTCCGGCGCTGCACCCGTTGTATATGGATTTGGCAATCCACCGTTGTTGTACAGCTGTACATGCAGCAGATCCAGTGTGTCGCGCAGTTGATCAATCAAAGGAATGTATGCGCCCCAGATACCTGAGTAAGCCACCATACCGCCCTGAACATAAGGATGTTCCGGTGCCATGGTCAGGTACATATCACCACCCATATTGACTTCAATCTGTTTCAGCGCGCGCGGTAAACGGGCCTGAATCTGAGATCCGTGGACCAGATTCGAGCCACTTTCGAGATCGATATCTAATCCGTCAAACCCCCATTCCTGCACGATGCTGGTCAGACTGCTGACAAAGTTTGCTTCATCTGTATCTGTATTGAGTGTAATGGTTCCTTCAGCACCGCCCAGCGACAGCACAAACTTCTTGCCCTGTGCCTGAAGTGCGGCCATATCCTGCTTGAATTTTTGCGGGTCCAATGCAGGACAAGCACTGTGAATGTCGCCACTGTAGAGATTGAAATGCACGGTACCATTACTGCTGCGGTCATTTTCAGCAAAAGCAATGTCGATGACATCCCAGGCATCAGACATCTCACTGAGGTTTATCGGACAACCTGCGCCATTCACGAAGTTATGCCAGTAACCGATCAGTTGGTGGCGTTTTACAGACTGTGCCAGTACTTTGACCGTGGCAGCTGAAGAGTTCGCACTGAGTCCGGTTGCATCCGTCACTTGTGCAAACACGGTATAATTGCCGACCGCGCCCGGCGTCCAGTCCACACGATAAGGCGCTGTGGTGTCTGTCGCCATAACTGCCCCATTGACCAGGAACGCCACCTGGCTGACCGTGCTGTTCAGCGATGCCGCATCTGCCGAAACAGAAACAGATTTCCCTAAACCGACTGTGGTACCTGATGTTGGTGACGTCAGCGTCACAACCAGTGGCTGCTCACTGACACTCACCAGCACACCTGCCTGCCCTGTGTTGCCTTCATTATCTGTCGCAACCGCAGACAGACTGACATCTCCAGCACCCGCCGCAGTCCAGCTCGTGGTATAAGGTGCAGCCGTGTCTGTCCCCAGACTCTGACCCGCCGCAAAGAATTCAACTTGTGTTACGCTGCCATCCGCATCAGTTGCATCAACGGCCAAAGTGACGGTGTCACCGGAAAGCACGACCGCATGGTCTGCCGGAGCCGTAAAGTTTACGGTTGGCACAACGGCACACACGCCTTGATCCGTCCATGCATCGGTCCAGTACAATCCGGTTCCCGGCTCATACGCCCAGGCTGAATCTGACGAACACCAGCCCGCGACATCACACCGATATTTCTGATTTGCGTTCTGAACCTGATCACCCGCCTGATAAGCTGTACCGGCCTGATACACAGGGACACCAGCGCAACCACCGCCTGCATCACTCCCGGCAACTGCCAGCGTCAGAGCAGAACTCCAGGTCACTGCCCCAGCATCATCGATCGCTTTGGATTGAAAGATATGCGTTCCTGCGGTGGCTGACCACGCCGTATCGAAAGGCGCAGCGTTTGCTGTACCAACCAGCAAATCATCCACGTAGAATTCAACTGAAGTCACCGTACCATCCTGATCCGAGGCATCAGCCATCATCGTGACAGTGTCACCTTCAGAGAGTTGTGTGCTGGCCGTCGGGTAAGTCAGACTCACGGATGGTGGTTGATTATTGCCGTCAGCGGTCACCGTAATCGACACCGATTGTGACTGACTAGCCCCCTGATTGTCGGTTGCTATCGCAGTCACCGTATGCGACCCGGTAAGGGTCGTCCAGCTGATTTCATAAGGTGCGGTTTCATCAACACCGACAACACCACCATCAATCTGGAAAGTTACATCCACAATCTGGCCGTCACTGTCGGAAGCATTTGCCGCCAGAGTAATGACTTCATTGGTCCCAAACTGTGCCTGATTTAAAGGAGACGTCAGCGACACTGACGGGGGCTGATTGCCCCCCTGTGAATCACACGCACCCAGTGAGGACCATGCTTCATAGGGATCAGCATACTGGACCGGGTCTTTCCCCTGATTCCACCAGTTCGATTGATAAGCAATATTGAGATGTTGAATTTGACTGCCACCTGGATAAGCCGACTCAGAGCTCCAGTTGGGTAGTGTCGTACAATCAACCGCAAATGCAGTCATCGGGCTTCCGAGCCCAAGGACAACCGCGGTATGGATCAGGGTTTTACGCATAGAATTACGTCCTTTTCTCTCAAACGGATTGTTTTCAAAAATGATTCGCAAAAGAGATATTTGCTTTATTCAATTCGCAAATTATCCGTAGACATAATGGACGACTTTATAAATGATGATAATTAAGATGATGAATAAATTGTGTATACCTCAGCGGGCTCTCAGTTTGAGGTAATCATGCGCAAAAAATGGCAAACAATCAGAAGTAAGATCACTTTTTAATGAAGGGTATTCGGTGCGGGGATTGTACGGGAATGGCCAGTGCAGCCATTCCCATTTTGTCGCTTGAAATAATCAGCCGGTAATCGTACTGATTAAAAATAAGTTATATGCAGAGATCGCCAGCAGGAGTAATCCACCTTCAAACCGATTGATTCGACCCGGACCGCGGAAGCCTAGACACATCACGACCAGTGCGACCGTCAGTCCCATCATTACCAGCCAGTCACGGTAAATCACTTCCATCCCGATACTGCTCATCGGTGAAATCGTGCCGGCAATACCAATCACGGCCAGAATATTGAACATATTCGAGCCCACCACGTTACCAATAGCAATATCGTGTTCACCTTTACGTGCCGCCGCAACAGATGCAGCCAGTTCAGGCAATGATGTTCCAAGAGCGACAATGGTCAGACCGATAATCAGATCGCTGACGCCCAGTGATTGCGCAATGGTCACAGCGCCCCAAACCAGAATGCGGGAACTGACGACCAGCAGCACCAAGCCAACAATCAACCACATCAATGCGTTTTTCAGCGGCATGTCGTTCGCTTGCAATTCAGACTCCGTTTCAGCTTCCAGGGCATCTCCTTTCCCTTTCAGACCTGAATAAATCGACCAGCCAATCAAACCGAAAAAGCCTGCCAGCAAGACCAGCGCTTCGATGCGGGTTAACTGTCCATCCCACAACAACAGCCCTGCAAAAAGACTGATAAGGATCAGTAAAGGTAATTCCTTCCGGATGATTTTGGACTGTACTGCAATTGGGGCGATGACCGCCGTGATACCAAGAATCAGACCAATATTAACGATGTTTGAACCCAGTGCATTCCCCAGTGCCAACTCCGGATTGCCATCCAGAGACGCCATGGCCGAAACCACCATTTCTGGTGCTGAAGTACCAAACCCGACAACCACCATACCGATCAATAAGGGAGGCATCCCAAAATGACCCGCACTGGCCGCTGCGCCGTCGACAAACCGATCCGCACTCCAGACTAAAAGTGCAAACCCAAACAAGATGGCAATTGATGCAATGAGCATAAGTGTTAGTTCCCAATATTTAACGAAAAAACGTTCTAAAACGGTGTTGGTCAAAAGTGCAGAACGTATGTTAAACAGGGTTCAGAAAAGATCCGGCGCCAAGGATATAGATATTCTTGCATTCATGGTAGCAAAAAAATTCTCTCGTCATGATAAAGAGCCCAATACTGGCATGACCTCACGATAACGAATTCAATCCCCGCGCCAACCCTTGCGAACCCGCGCAGGAATTCATTCAGTCAGAGCCTTACAGGTACATAAACAATCGCAACATGGATGAAAATTCATCCGTCTGCCACTGATGATACCCAGCTTCAGTTCTGAGTCCGAACTGTGGATTCAGCGCCCAATGCCAGCTGGCTTTTGCTTCAGTCCGCCAGCGCATTTGATCCCATTGATACAACCCCTGCCCGGACAAAGCCAGTTTATGTACATCACTTGCCTGCCAGACTACGCCGGATTCAAGCCCCATCCCAAGATTCAGATTCTCTCCCTGAGCGTCAAAATAATTTAGCTCAGTCGACACCAGGGAATAAGCATGGAGACGGTTGGCATCACCCCAGGATTTACCATAACCACCCTGCACAAAATACCGACCGTTCAATTCAGTCCGACCCGGCTGCCTGTCATAACCCACACGGATATTCCAGGAAAGCGAATCAAAGACACGGTAATCAGGCGCCAGTGACATCGCATCAATGAAATAAAACTGATTCAGATCGACATCGCCCGATTGGTCAATGCCCAACTGCAGATCAAAAAAACTGATCTGAGCACCCGGAATATAGCCGCCGGCATTGTCGAGTAAATCATGATACGCAATGCGATACTCAAGCAAGGCCTGATCTTCATGATGGTTACTGTAGCGATATCCCAGCCCAAAGCGAGACGAGCCATGCCCTTCTTCCGGTGATTTCGACGGTCTCACCGGCTCAGAAAAAGGCGAAGACGTTTTTAACTTGCTTCTCGCCAGCAGCAGTTGTTGCAGCTTCGGCGCATATTCTTCGCGGGGTAAGGCTTGATCGTAGAACTCAAAGTTCATCCATTCATAAGCCATTTCGAGCGTCGCGGCGCGTTCCGCCAGTGTTCCCGTCTCCGGATACTGGCCCGCCATTGCATCTCGAGCGGCCTGCAGTTGCTGATCATCTAACTGAGCAGCATAGTGCATCAACCGTGTTCCGAAAGATGCGCGATATTCAGGCGCCTTGATCAATCCTTGCTCTTTCAGAACTTTGACCGTTTCAGAGGGAATCGCCTGCAGATCAAACCCAGAGGTTAAATCCAGCCCTTCCCGGCCCGCTTCGAGCAAAGCCAGCAACTGATAGGAACAGTTTTCATCAATGAAATAGTAATCGAATTCGACCCCATTCATTTCCCACAGATGCCGCAGAACCTGCTGAACTTCATCTTCTTTCAGATCAATCACATATTCCCAGATGTCTCTGGATTCCAGATCGTTATACTCGCGAACTTTCCGATAGTACGGCATCACGGTAAAGGTTCCCGGATACTGCCCGAACATGCCTTTCGCAGCATACAAAAAGGCGTTGTCATCCGCCTCGGGTGTCGCAGCAAAATTGATTGCAAAAGCCACCAGCTCGCGATGGCGCGTCTGATCTTTGGCATCGACACGCAGCAAGGTATGCCCGAACATCGAAGAAGGGCTATTCATAAAGGCCGTCGGAAAGACCAGCGTTAACCCTTTCGGATTGAGTGTCTGTTTCCAGACCGTTTGCTGTGGACAAACCGGCTGTGGCCAGTTTGCGTTTAATTTGTCATTGAGCCAGTGGAAACGTGCCGGATAGCGACAGCTCAGACTGTCATCAGCCGGCTGCCCATTCAACGTTTCAGCTTCTTGTTCAAAACCTGCGACAGTTGCTGTGAGTTCAGCAAACGGATTATTTTTTCCCTGTTCACTGATAAAGAATGCTTCAGAGTCGACCAGACTCTGATATGAGCCTGTCATGCCTTGCTGGTAATGGCCAAGCGTGTGCCAGTAATCAGATTCGGACAGGAGCTGAATGTCTTGCTGCGAATAAGCGAATGCAGCTTGACTGAAGACAGTGAGAGGAAACAGCGTATACCAGAACTTCATGGAAGATAACGGGACTTCAATTCAATATTTGGAGGCATGCTTACCATGCCCTCTAAACAGATACAGCGCCATCAGGCGCTGTATCCAGGCAAATCACTGTGTTTCAATTACAGTGAGTATGCTGCCAGCTTGTTTTGCTCAGCAACCATCGTGTTCAGGTTCGCCAGAACGTTTGAAGAAGTCACGTTCTCAGAAGCGAAGATTGACGCATAGTTGTCACGAGCCATCGTGTTGAACTCAGCTTTCGCTTCGTCGCTCATGCCCCAAACGTCAGTCAGAGTTGCCAGCGTTTCACCTTCGCCGCGTGCCATGTCGCGAGCCAGGTTGTCCATGTTACCGTCGATGAACATAGCCAGTTTCTCTTTAGAAGAGATTTCGCTGTCGCCATCACAACCCAGCGTACCGAAGGTAATACCAAAGGTTTGGTTACCAGAGGTGCCGTTTGTTGTCGCGCCCAGAACTTTAAATACTTTACCTTCCTGGCCAGCAAAAACCATAGAACCCAGACCACAACCGATGTCTTCATCAGCCATCGCTTGGGAGAATGGCATCATACCTGCGAATACTGCTGCTGCGATTACTTTCTTCATTGTTATTCCTTACTCGTTTTTATTTGAATACATAATAGTCTCATCAACTCTATGCGTCGGAAATCATAACAATCTGAAGTCTAATTTCAATCGTTCATTTGTAAGGAATAACTTAAAAAAACAGTTCTTCGCTCAACCCCTGATTTTTCTTCATTCAGGCGAAAAAATCGAACTCCTTTTCATCATTTTCTCTTTCATGGCATATATCCTGCTTATTTATCGCCGTGACTTGGATCTTTTTTGAGCGGCGAAGTAGTACTTTTTACTTTATCAATTAAGTCAATTGGCAACGGAAATACAATCGTGCTGGTTCTGTCATTGGCGATTTCAGTTAAAGTTTGTAAATAACGAAGCTGCACTGCATTCGGCGCTTTGTTCAACACTTCTGCCGCTTCCATCAGCTTTTTCGAAGCCTCCAGCTCCCCGGTAGCATGAATGACTTTTGCCCGCCGGGCACGCTCTGCTTCTGCCTGACGCGCCAGCGCACGCACCATACTATCATCCAGATCCACATGCTTGATCTCGACATTGGCTACTTTAATGCCCCAATTATCCGTATGCATGTCGAGAATCGATTGTAAGTCTTGATTTAATTCCTCCCGTGCAGAGAGTAACTCATCCAGCTCATGCTGCCCGAGCACCGAACGCAACGTGGTTTGGGATAGCTGACTGGTTGCTTCAAGATAATTTTCGACATTATTAATCGCCATTTTGGGATCAATAACCCGAAAATAAACCACAGCATTTACTTTGACAGAAACATTATCCCGGGTGATTAAATCCTGGGTCGGGACATCCAGAACAATGGTTCGTAAATCAACCCGAACCATTTGCTGAACAATCGGAATAATAATGATCAGGCCCGGTCCTTTGACCTCATAAAAACGCCCCAATAAAAACACCACAGCACGTTCATATTCACGCAGCACTCGGAACATGCTGATGATCAGTGCGATCACCAGAACGATAATGGTGGCCAGTGAGTAAGTCAGCATAGGTTATTCCTTCTCTTTGGCTTCAACATATAAACAGAGTCCATCGACCCGCTTGATCACTACCGTCTGACCAATTCCCAACGGTGCATCGCATCTGGCCTGCCAGATTTCCCCTTCGACCAGCACCCGCCCCTTACCGGGAAAGCCACTCACCACACGACCTTCATCGTGGGCAAGCATCTCGACGCCTGTCGTCACGGGTTTTCGCCGGGATTTCAACAGCAGACTCAGAATGACAAAAGTGAACAGTGCCGAGGTCACGGTCAGTCCAATAATCAGCGGCAGGGCAATCTGATAGCCGGGCACTTCCGTATCCATCAGCATGACAGAACCGATCACGAAAGCCACAATGCCGCCAAAACCCAGGATGCCGAAGCTCGGGCTGAAAGCTTCTGCGACCATCAGGATGATCCCCAAAATAATCAGGCCCAGTCCGGCATAACTGACAGGCAGCAATTGCAGGGAATACATGGCCAGCAACAGACATATCCCGCCCAGCACACCCGGCAGACCGACGCCTGGATTATAAAATTCCAGCAATAGCCCATAGATCCCAATCAGCATCAGGATATAGGCAACGTTGGGGTTGGTAATCACGGCCAGCAGCTTGAAACGCCAATCCTGCTCGCGTTCAACGTAGGCGACATTTTGCAGCGTCAATGTCTGTTGAAGACCATTGATCAGCACAGTCCTGCCGTCGGCTTGCCGGATCAGATCATCAATGTCCGTTGCAAGAAAATCGATCACGTTTTCTTTGCTGGCTTCTTCGGCATCCAGGCTGGCCGCTTCTCGCACAGCACGCTCTGCCCAGACTTCGTTCCGTCCATGCAGCTTTGCCAGACTGACGATATAGGCTGCTGCATCGTTAATGACTTTCTTTTCCATCGCTGTTTCTGCTTTCACGGCATCCTGAGCGCCTGTATCACGGTCTTCATCTTGTGCAGCAGATTCATCTTTACCGGGTTGTTCCTTTTCCTGCTCAAATGGATTATCCGGCTTGCCACCACCGGAGCCCGTCAACGACACAGGGGTTGCAGCGCCCAGATTTGTACCGGGTGCCATGGCGGCAATATGGCTTGCATAAAGAATATAGGTGCCTGCGCTGGCTGCCCGGGAGCCCGCAGGGCCAACCCAGGTTGCGATGGGAATGGAAGAGGTTGTAATTGCCCGGATGATTTCCCGCATGGAGGTATCCAGCCCCCCCGGTGTGTCCATTTTCAGAACAACCAGTTTCGCCTGCGCTTCCTGCGCACTTTCAATTTCACGGGAAACAAAGTCGCTGACCGCTGGACCGATCCCACCCTGAACAGCAACAACCCAGACATCATCCGCATAGGTCTTCAGCGGTACGAGTAACATCAGCAAAAGGATCAAAAAGGAAAACAGCTTCATTACGCTTGCTCCCCAGAGGCAGAGTTGCCAAAGCCGACAGGAAAATCATCAGCTTCGACTGATTAGAGTTTGTTCTCCTTAAGCATAGCGCACAAAAAAATTCAGCTGTGTGTGAAGCAGAAACGGCGTCATGATTTGCCCCGTTTCACTCATTCAGGAAGCCCGGCGAGACAATAGCCGTCCCAGAGCAGATGGATGATGCGACCAGCAGGTGTCGAACATATCCATTAAAGCCGGATTCCCGTAACGGGACAGACACACGGCATGGAAGCGATTTTTCTGAGCTTTCAGGGTGGCAATTTTCGCCTGCATTTCCGGAGACTGTGACGGCGCAATAAAGTCGGACAGCACGATCAAATCAGCATTTTTGTATTGCTCACTCCCCATCAGTTCAATGGATTGATCGAGCACCGGGGCCAGATCCGTACCGCCATGGAAAGAGTAAGACAAAAAGTTCAGCACTTCGCTCAAGCCATCCTGTTTGGTCAGCTCGTAGGTGATATGCTGGGTTGAAAACAGCATGACATAACAATCTCTTTCGTCAGCCAGCGCAATCTGCATCAAGCCGTAGGCCAATGCCTTAGCACACTGTTCGGGGTAGCCTGACATTGAACCGGATGCATCAATACAGACAATGAAAGGTCCTTTGTCCTGCTCAACCTGTTTACTTTGCGTCTTATAGGCTTTGACCTTCCGGAGCTTGCGACTCGCGCCTTGCATCCGATAATTCATCAGCCGTTTATCGACCAGATGTTTATAAAACACAACTTCCAGTTCCGGGTAAGCCAGAAACATCGCTTCATTCGGGAGCAGTCGGGCCAGGTCATCACTCGGGTGGACACCGACGATATCATCGGTGACACTGTCACTCTTCTCTTCCACCATCTTGAGTTCTTCACTCTCAACACGAGCCTGATTCGGATCATCCACTTCATTCGCCATCCGTCCCAGACGATCTGAAATCTCCTGTAAATCACTGTTCTTCTGGAGAAACTTCGCGATTGATTTCATCCGTTCAACGTCAGTACGGGTGAGTTTCGCTTTCGCCATATCCCACAGTCTGCCAGCGCGCTTTTCGTCCCCGGCTTCATCCACCTTTTCCATTTGCTGCATGGTTTCGATACGCTGATATAAATCTTTCAGCAATGCTTCTTTATGATGCTCCAGCTCGGATTTCTGTGCATCTTTAAGCGCCCTCTCCAGATGCTCATACCACTGATGACAGAAATAACTGTGAAACATTGGATTGTGTTTTTTCTGGTCATGATCCAACAATTTGCGGGCTTTAAAATAAAATCCAGATGTAGATTCAAGATCTCTGACCACCTGTTCTGCGTTCTCCATAAATTCGTCAGAGGACCATTGGCGAACGGTCTGATACAGCGTCAGCTCCTGATTGAATCTGTCGGCAACATCCACTTTAGCAATTCGATGCTGCACATATCCCCGCCATTTTTGCACCTGATGTTTCATGGAAGATTTGATCCCGGGGCTGGATTCCGCAGCCATCATCAGCTGCGGACGCGTCATGAGTTCATTCACCGCATTTTCAATGATCCCAGATTCTGTGAGCATCAGCGCGAGGTTAATTCCTTCCGTCACTGCCATCGGCCTGCCCCCTTACGCAAAGTATTCTGTCAGCCGGGTTAAACGCATGGCACTTTTATCCAGATGCCGTTGAATCGACTGAATTTCTTCACTGGCCGTCGCGAGGCTTTGTTCAATCAGAACCGGAAACTCTGGGTCGACAAAGTTATGCGGCAATGCGCCATGAAAACGGCTTCGAGCGAGTTTCAGTAAATGGGCTGCTTCATTAATGGCATCTGTCGCTTGCTGTACTTTCTGCTGCCAGCCCGCGAGTTGCTCCTGACTCACCCCATAATCGCCTGCAATGCCGACCAGTACATTCCTGCTGGCAATATCTTTGATGACCAGTCGATCACTGGCATCGATTTCAAAATGCAACCGGCACAGATGGGTGTTTTTGTTTACAAATCCATAGATATCGCACTGCCCGGTTTTGATTTTTTTCTCAAACTCATCCCCGTCGACATAAACCCAGCGGCTATCGCCTGTTTCCTGCTCGTTTACCGAAGGGTTGTGTTGCAACATGACCAGCTTGATCATCTTTGGATTGTTATTGACGGTGTAGCGCTTCGCGCTGGTGAAATCGTATTTATATCTTTCTTTTCCCATCAGGGTATCGTGACCAAAAACCATACTCAGTTTGCTGGCCACTTCCTGGTGCACTTCTTCGATCTGATGTTGTGCGGTATCCGCCTGCTGGGTTGCCGCCTGCTGTCCAAACACGGTATTCGAGGCAAAATCGCGCAGGATCTCACGGATCTCCTGCCGAGATTCCGGACTGTGCCAGAGACATTCCTGCAACAAGAGTAAATCCAATGGGTTGATGCTGTCCCGGCCATTAAAAAATGCACTGGCTTTCAATAAGCGCAATGACTTTTTCCAGCGACGATCCGAGATATACAGCTCGTGACTCTGCCCGGATTCCACCTTCTCTTCGATCATGGATTTCAATTGGTAAATGGTTTCGAAGGTGGCTTCATCCAGCTCAACATGGTCAATGAATAACTGCCATTGCTGATACTCATCGGCTTTGATTTTCAATGCATCCGGAATTTGTGCCATCTCTGGCCCTTCGCCCATCAGCATCGCTTTAAAGTTCTGTTTTTCCTGAATCCGGTTGACAAACACACGCACCAGCATCCGGTCATACAAAGCTTCCAGGCCACTGTCTTCATCCGGCAATTCGTTCGATGCCGTAATTAGTAAGCGCATAGGCACATGGAGGGTTTCCTGACCGTTCTTGAAAGTTCGTTCATTCACAACAGTCAGCAATGTATTCAGAATCGCCGGACCTGCTTTCCAGATTTCATCCAGAAAGACAACTTCTGCTGTCGGCAGGTAACCGTCAACCAAACGCACATACTTCCCGTGGTCTTTCAGTTCCTGAATCGATAAAGGCCCGAACACTTCTTCCGGCGTCGAAAAGCGTGTCATCAGATAATCAAAGAATCGGCTGCCATCAAAGGCTTCGATCAAACGTTTCGCAATCAAACTCTTGGCAATCCCTGGGGGACCAAGCAAGAACACACTTTCTCCTGCCAGCGCAGACAAAAGACATAAACGCAATGTGTGTTCCCGTTCATACACACCATTCGAGAGTGCATGAATCAGTTTATTGACCCGCTCAGCAAGCAGCGCTTTATTGGGGGGCGTATTGGCTGCCATGGATAGCATCGTATTCTGTTCCTCAAGGCTAAAAACACTGCAGGAGATGAAGGTGCTCAATTGAGTAGCACCTGCTATAACCTCAGAATAGCCGGAAATAAATAATTGTTACAACCTTGTTAAATCACATATTTTGTTACAAAACAGATATATCAAACAATGGTGTTTATCAGTAGTAAGAAAACAATGATTTCATTTCTGATATCAATCGAGTAATCAGGCGGACTCAAATGTAATCCATTTCAGTGAAAATCTCAGTTGCGGGCTCCAACTCACGAAAGTACTGGATAAGAGCTACCTCCCTTTGGTTCACCGTGTTAACATTTCACTCAATTATGAAAAAAATCTCTCAACTGCCGACCGGATTGACAATATTTGTCTGTTTTGTGGTTCTGGCAACGACCTTTATTCCAATGAAGGGGAATCTGGAAACGATTACCTCCAGCCTGACGCTAGCACTGATTTTTTTGCTGGTGCGTGAGGTTGCAGGTAAAGAAATGAAGTTTCTGTTGATCCTGTCTGCTTCAACTTACGGGCTGGGTGTGATTGCCGATTTACTGGATGAGATACCCGAACTGGCAACCTACTGGCTGCTGGTTCGGGCTGATAACATTTTTTCAAACATCGGTGTCTTTCTGCTCTGCTTTTGTTTCATCAAAATTTTAGATCAGCGCCACGAGCTGGTTGAACGATTGAAAGTTCAGATAGCCAAATCCCGTGAACTGGAGCTGGAACTCAGCCGCCAGGCCCTTCAGGATGATCTCACCGGTTTGCAGAATCGCCGCTCTTTGTTCAGACGCTTCGATAATATGGCGATCAACCTGAACCGCGGCATGATGGCTTATATCGATATTGATAATTTTAAGCAGGTCAATGATCGCATGGGACACCATCAGGGTGACCTGGTCCTGATTGAAATGGCCCATATTCTTTTCCGCCATTCGCCAACCGGAAGCCAGATTTACCGCATTGGTGGTGATGAATTCATCGTCCTGCTTCCCAGCGAAGATCAAACACTTTGTCAAGAATGGCTCGATCAGATCTTAGAAAAAACACGCGAGCTTCGCGAAACCTTCCATCTGGGGATCAGCGTTGGTCTCGTACCTTTTCATCCGGGAAACCTCAGCGACCCGGATATGCTGCTGGCAAAAGCCGATACGGCCATGTACGAAGAGAAAGAGCAGAAAAGCCGGGTCTGAAGAAGATACAGCCGATCCGGCAGTCGCACAATTTTCGTTCACATTAATGTCATAACTTCGTCATATCATGTCGCTTTATCACTTTTGATGGAGCGACGCTATGCTGTACCGTCTGGCCTCCTTAATGGCCCTTATCACTCTTATTCCCATTCAGGCATATGCCAAAACGGTCACTGTCTCTGGTTCAACCTCAGTCAGTCATATTCTGGAAGTCATGGCTGAGACCTATCAGCAAAACCATCCCAGCACTCTGGTTGCCGTTCAGGGCACCGGCTCATCTGCCGGGATATCTGCGGTCAAACAAAACGCATCTGAACTGGGCATGAGCTCCCGATTTCTCAAAGAAGATGAAATCGGCTCAGACATTTCAACCACAATGATTGCGCACGATGGCATTGCACTGGTGGTAAACAAAAACAACCCGGTCAGTTCGCTCACCAGAAATCAGATCATCGCGATCTATCAGGGCAAAATCAGCAACTGGAAGGCAGTCGGTGGGCCGGACTTACCCATTGCTGTGGTCAGCCGTGAAAATGCATCCGGCTCCCGGTTCTCTTTTGAAGAATTTATGGGATTAACCCGCACCATCGGCGACAAAACAGTCTCCGACATCAATGCAAAGGTGCTGGTCGTCAATACCAATGGGATGGTGAAGAGTCTGGTCGCCCGAAATCGGCATGCCTTGGGATATCTGTCGCTGGGTTCGCTGGATGAATCAGTCAAAGCGCTAGCGTTTGAAGGGGTGCCGCCAACACTGGAAAATCTGGAATCTGGCGACTATCTGATCTCCCGCCCTTTCATTATGCTGTACAAAACCAAGAAACTGACGGATGAAGGTCGTGATTTTCTGAATTTTGTCATCTCGCAGCAGGGCCAGGCATTCATGCATCAGCGCGGTTATATTCCCGTGGTTCATCAATAACCGGTGTCCGGCATCTCATACACGGCTTCAATCATCTTGCCTGAGATACACTCAGGCAAGACATCCTGAACTTCTCTATCCCGAATCACTGAGAAACTCACGACACCACAGGATATTTCATCCCGGCGCCCCACTCCGTCCAGGAGCCATCGTAAACTGTCAGTTTTTTCCGTCCGGCAACATCTGCCGCCAAGGCCAGAATGCAGGCCGTCACCCCGGAACCACAACTGAAGATTAACTGCTGTTCTTCATCTGAAATGGCATCAAAGCGTTGTTTCAGCAATTGTGGCGACAACAACTGATTGTTTTTCACCAACTGACCAAAGGGTAAACTTTTCGCATTGGGCATATGACCACTGCGAATCCCTTCTCGCGGCTCGGGTTGCTGGCCGTAAAAACGAGCAGCAGGGCGCGCATCTAAAACGACGATTTGTGGGTCTTCCAAATGTCCAATCAGCGATGATGCATTCGTCACCCAATCCGGTTGAAAGGTTGCCTGATACTGTCCGGGCTCCCTGAATTGAGGCTGACCCGTTTCAAGCGGACCCTCGTTCTGAATCCAGGCCGGTAACCCGCCATTGAGTACTGCAACGGCATCATGTCCCATGGCCTTAAACATCCACCAGACTCGCGGCGCTGAAAACAATCCCTGAGAATCATAAACGACAACATGATGATGATTACTGATCCCCAACGCTGAAACCTGGCGGGAAAATTGCGACTCATCCGGCAACATATGAGGTAAATGAGACTGCTTGTCGCAGATCTCCTGATCAAAATCGAAGAACACTGCACCCGGAATGCGTTGTTCCTGCCACTCGGCTTTGGGGTCACGTCCGCTGCCCGGCATCAACCAGCTGGCATCCACCGTCACTACATGTTCCGTTTTCAGATTTTCCAGCAGCCACTCTACTGTGACGACTGATGACAGAGCCTTGTCATTTGTCATAATTCCCTCACTTCACCAATTGCAATTTTCTGCGAGTCGACTCACGATCCACTTGCTGTAGGAATAGCAGAGATTCGCGAAAGACTGCACACTTTTATTACGATAACAGTCAGACACATACTGGGGCTTGAATCGCCAGAACCATCAGGGTAATGTCGACAGGCTATTCACTGCAAGGATGCATTCATGGATTACTTTCCTGTTTTTACCCGATTGGCACATAAACCCGTTCTGGTGATTGGCGGCGGCGATGTCGCCTGCCGCAAAGTGGACTTACTGTTGCGCGCCGGCGCGGACGTCACTCTGGTTTCGCCACGCATTCACCCTGCATTGCAAAAACTGGCGAGCCAGGAAAAAATCCACTGGCGTGCTGAGTCCTATCAGCCATCAATTCTGAACGGGTTTTACCAAGTCTGGACGACAACCGATGACCGTGAACTGAACAAACGAATTTTTCACGATGCACAGCAAAAAAAGCTCTGGGTGAATGCCGTTGATGATCCGGCACACTGCGACTTTATCACGCCTTCAATCATTGACCGCTCTCCGATCCAGGTTGCGATTTCCAGTGGTGGCGCGTCTCCGGTCTTGGTGCGCTACCTTCGGGAAAAACTCGAAACACAACTTGCTCAGAATCTCTCCCTGCTTGCAGACTACGCAGGAAAACAAAGAGAGCGGCTGAAATCCTATTATCAAACGGTTGATGAACGACGACATTTCTGGGAACAATTCTTCCGCTTGCCTCAGGTCGAGAATGCCCAGTCTGAAGCCACGCTTGAAGCTGCTTTTACACAGCTACTCGATCAGAAAGTACACCATGTCGGCAGTGTCTGCGTGATTGAAACCGGCGATGATGTGGAGATGCTGCCTTTAAAAGCACTGCGTTTCATGCAACAGGCAGAAATGGTGCTGTATACCAACGAACACAGTCAGTCAGCATTCATTGATCTTTGCAGACGGGATGCCGACAGAGCCCATGTGACCGCCGAGCTGTTAACAGAAAAGGCCGGACAGCTGTTAAACCAGTCTGTCCGAATTTGTGTGCTGATTGAAAAAGGTTTGGCTCCTGAATCACTGATTCAGCTTTGCAAACAACACGAAGGCGAGCTGATTCCCGCTTTCTGAGGCATGTCGTACTCAACCTTCTTGAATACAGAAACCTTTATGAAGAGGATTTACCAGAAACAGCAGCTGCTGAATGCACGACTGGTGCTGCTGTTTTCTGGCTTTTTGCTTGCAGCCAAAGTCCTGAGGTTTTCATGGCATAGCCAAAACAAACGCCTAAAATCAGCGATGGGATTACAAGTTGCCAGTGACCATTTGCTGCGAAAGTGGCGCAACAGCCAATAAAAGTTCCCGGAATAAAGCTCAGCCATTGACGCTTTGCCTGGACACACATCAAGAAAGAAACCAGCGCTGTCATCACATAACCGAACACTTCAATTCCGATCCATTCAGAACCATGAATAATCATCATTGCCCAGGCAACACCGCTTAAATTCGTTGCAAGGCTAAGTCCGACCCCTTTCAGGCCGTCTTGCGGCGAAGCAAAGTAAGTCGTACATCCCAGAAACCCAGCCCAGCTCAACAGACCCAGTGAGACAGCGATCCACCCCCAAAGCCCTGAAAGAATACCTGTGGTAATGGCAATAGCAATCAATACTGACATGATGCGTCCTCAGTGTTTTCAGCTCGGGTGCGCAACACCCACAAAAAAGCAGTGTAGAGATTGTCCCTGAACATTTCACTGATATTGATCACACTTACAATGCAATTAATGAAACATAGTGTTTTCATGAGTGAACAAGATCACACAAAATATTGTCATCTTCCTGCGAAGTCTTGCCCAACACGGTTTTGACAGCTGACTTGTTGTGATAATTTATCAGCTTCATCAACGGACTAATCCAGCGGTTGTATTGGAGTGCCAAATGGGCCCATTAATGCTTGATGTATCAGGCTACGAGCTTGATGCAGAAGAACGCGAAATTCTGCAACACCCGACTGTCGGCGGGATCATTTTCTTCGCCCGTAACTATCACGACAAAGAACAACTCTTCGCCCTGACCCAATCCATTCGTCAGGCAGCAAAACGTCCCATTTTGATTGCGGTTGATCAGGAAGGCGGTCGTGTACAGCGTTTCCGCGACGGATTTACTTTGCTCCCCCCAGCGAAAGCATTCGCACAAACCCACAACGGATTGCAGCTTGCCAAAGATGGTGGATGGCTAATGGCCGCAGAATTGTTGTCGATGGATATTGATCTGAGTCTGGCTCCGGTCCTCGATATTGGCTTTGACTGTAAAGCCATTGGCGACCGCGCATTTTCAGAACAGCCTCAGACGATCGCTCAGTATGCGGGCGAGTTTATTCAGGGCATGAAATCTGCGGGCATGGCAGCGACAGGCAAGCATTTTCCGGGCCATGGGGGTGTCATTGCCGATTCGCATCATGAAACGCCGGTCGATGAGCGACAGACAATCATGTCACATGATATGACCGTATTCCAATCTCTGATTGAAAGAAACTTACTGGATGCCATGATGCCAGCCCATGTGATCTATCCTGAATTCGATAACCAGCCAGCCAGCGGCTCTGAGTTCTGGCTCAAAGATGTACTTCGCCAAGAATTAAACTTCAAAGGTGTTGTATTCTCCGATGATCTGAATATGAAAGGTGCAGATGTGTTGGGCAGTTATAGCGATCGTGCCAAAGCCTCACTTCAGGCTGGATGCGATATGGTGATGTTGTGTAATAACCGTGCTGGTGCTATTCAAGCGCTGGAAGCGTTGCCACAAACCCAGGTGCCCGCTTTAAATGCGTTGCTCAAATCACCTGCATCACCGGATCAGTCTCTTACGCAGACTGCTGCCTGGAAAGCATGCTCGACAGCGATTCGTCAGTTGCGGGATGAATGGCAGGAAAAATCACAGGCCTGATTTCAGGTTTCCCAGAGAAGCAATTGCCCGGCAGCACCGGGCAATTGATCAGTGTTTCGATTTAACATCAAACATGAGTGTGTTGAATGGCTTCACCAGCATTGGTCACAATCAGCGTCGACAATAAGCGATTGAGTGTTTGAGAAACAATCTCCTGATTGAAGTTTTTATCCCCACTTACCAATGAAAATTCAAATTCCCTGAACGTGAACACGACTAAATTCGCATCCACTTCAGGTGAAGGGCTGCCAATCATTTCCGCAGTGGCTTTGATCAGGCTTAACACCTCCGCTTTATAGTCACTAATCCGCTGAATCAAGGCTTCAGACTGACCGAGTGAAAACAAAAAGTGACATCGGATAATCAGTTGCTTCCGCCGGCTTTCATCCGTTAACTCAGTCAGAATATATTGCGTCAGTAAATCAGTCAGTTGCTGAACGCAGGCCCCTCTATCGCTGCCTTCCCCAAGAGCAACGATAGGCTGAAGAATGTCATCGACCTGTTCCCGAATCCATTGAATTTGCTTCAATTCACGACGAGCAAATTCTTCGAAAGCACACAGAATCAGGTGATCCATACTTTCAAAATAATAACTGGTCAGTGATAACCGCACCTGAGCAGCATTCGCAATGCTGCGGTGTGACAAACTATTCAATCCAGTGCTCGCAATCAACGCGAGTGTCGCGTCGATTATTTTTTGTCGGGTCAGTTCTCCCTTTGTTGTTTTTCGAGAACTAGCTGCCATCTCGACTTATCCTTTATGTGTATAGAAAGTAAATGTTTGCATTCATGACAATAATATCGAAAACGTCTCGTTACATAAACAACACAAGCCATTTATCATTAAGATTTATATTTGTTCGATATAAATGTCTTACGATTACATCTCTAACACTATAGTTCAGTCGACCTGAACGGAACGACTAGCAGGATTGGCTATCTGGGAGACAAGGTCGTAGTAAGGAAGATGTTGCACAAGGAGGGGATATTCGAACGCCGGAACATATCCCTGGAAGCCATACATTAAAAAAGGTGCCCTCAGGCACCTTTTCTCGTCAAATCTTGCCCAATCAATCTTGGGGACTCGCCAACTCCCGAATGGGGATCGTTCAGCTTACAGTGATTTACTTGAGTAGTTGATATTTTTGCAGGTTTTCTTTTCCTTCAGAATAGTCACAAGCCCGCCGACAATAAATGCCATGACCAATAGTGTCTCAAACATCACTTTTCCCCAATCCGGATTATCATTCAGGCCAACTGGCCGGTTCATTCAGCGTCAGTTACAGCTAAAATCGACAGCAAACAGTGCTGTCCAACCCTCGGTTGGGTAAAGTTCAGTTAAAAACTTACTGCGAAAAGGTGCTCAGTATCAAAAAGTTACTCAGTAAAATGCAGGAATCAGGTTTTTAACTCGACTTCTACCAATGATTAACCGTTGGCTTACTTTAGACCTGCGTATTTTGCTCTTTTTTTCAACAAAGTACCAGCACTATTTGCCTTATGATTCTTTGAAATCAACATAAAAAAAACTAATAAAAAATACGGCCAGAATGGCCGTATTTTGTTCTGGGAATGTCGCTGGAACTGGATTACAACCAGCGTTTTTGACCAGTGAATGTCACTGACAACCAGGTATCCCCCAGCTCTCCCTGAAGTCTATCCCATAAAAGCTGACGGATTTTATCCTGACGTTTCGTTGTCCAGTACCGGTCATCTTTCACCAGAATATTAACCTCCAGGTCATACTGACGCCCCGTCTTTGCAAAATGATGCGTGTAATCATCAAAACGGTATTGCTTGGATAGCTCTTCGATCACGCTGTCTACGCGTGACTGAACTTTATCCTGCGGCGCAACCAGCAGCACCTCTCGCAAATTACGACGGAGTACCTTAATCGGTAAGACCGACGCTGCAATGGCCATGGCTGAAACCAGAATCGGGTCGACATAAGCATTCCAGTGTGAATAACCGAAAGCGTCGAACACCATCACCAGCATAAAGCCAACTAAAATTGCAGCACTCAAGATGCCATCGACCAACCATTCCTGAGAGTCAACCCGAACAAGTTCGGAGTCTTCCTTCCGGGCAATGTGGGTTTCCGTGAAATAGATACCAAAACAGCAAACAGTTGATAAAACTGCATAAACCATCGCATGTTCCAGCACAACTTCATGGCCACCGTTGACAATGGTTTGCACACCACTCGCCAGTGCAAACAAACAGGTTACCAAGATGAGCAAGCCATTGACGACATTGATCAAAGGTTCGATGTGGGCATAACCAAACTGGAATTGGTTATCATCCGGTCTTGAGACCAGGTAGGCGGTATACAGACTTAAGCCTGTCATACCCATACTCAGGAATGAGAACATACCGTCGAGCAGGATCGCACTCGATCCAACATACAGTCCGTAACCAATACCCAGGGTGGCAAGGACAACTGTACCGGCAAGAGACATTTTCAGTGCCAGACGTTCCTTACTAACTTTACGGCAAGTCGCCATAAATTCCTCCTCATTTTCTTCATTGTGTTGATAGTGATGTCTGCGAATCATGAGTCAATCATGTCAGCATGACGGTTTGATGAATCTGTTCAGCCACTGCGCTTCTGCGCTTATCCGAGCACTTCTGCCAGCCACTTCAAAAATGCAGGTTTACGTAAAGCTGTATTCAAAACCGCTTGTTGCCGCCCTTTCCGGAAAATCAGAACGGTCGGCACCCCTCTCACCTGATACCGTTTTGCCAGGGCCGGATGCTGATTCACATTCACTCTGACAAACCGATATTGCTTCTTTTGCTGGGCGACTTGATCAACCACAGGTTTAAATGCCTGACAGGGCGCACAGTTGTTCCCCCAAAAAATTGCAACCACAGGTTTGGGGCTTTGAATCAGTGCTGCAAAGTTGTAACTGTCACCTTCTACGGGTCTGCCATCTAAAACTGCTTTGGAACAATGCGGGCAAGATACAGTATTTGACAAAGAAGCGGGCTGCAAGGTCACTGCCTCTTGGCAATGCGGGCAGCTTACAGTAAAACTCGGCATGTTTTTCCTAATTCTAAACCAGCTTTCCGGGCTGCAGGAAGGCCTCCCGGAAAATATTTTTTGACCATGATACCACAACTTATGGAAACACGGGTAAAGCCCCTCTGCCGATCAGTGAACCCACCCAAGTTTGTGACAGTGTCACATCAAAAGTCGGTGCGCTGTAATTGCAACCTTTCAATATCGCTGAAAAAGGAAATAATTTTCGCCCGGCTCACACTGTACATAAACTCTGAACCATCACACAGGTGTGCATCTGCACTTTGAATCTCAGGCGACTTTAATTGCATGAACTCACAAGCTGCCTGGCGTTCACAAGCGATGTCCCGCTCTTGATTCAGGGTTTTCCAGTAGTCTGCAAAATGATTTAAAGCCGTGTGTAACTGCTGGTAATTCTCTGAGGTCAGTTCGGGTTTCAGGACGCTCAACTCTTGCTTCCGCTCCGACAAAAACAGAGCAAAACTGTCGGCGTAGTTATCAGCAATCGTGTGATCATAGCAACTTTGCTGCACATATCGCTCTTGCTGTGCGTACAACCCCGGGCTCTGAGAAGAGCAGGCAGCGCCTGCAAAACAGGCAATAAAAACAATCAGTGACAACTTCATCTTCACTCACTTCCGGCTGTAAAACACGGGTCACACAGCCAGAGGCGAAACTAGGCCTGACTTAGCTTCCCGTACGACTTCATGAGTATGAGTGAAATGTATGAGCGGCTCTGATTCAATGTCTGGAATTTCTTAGCACTGAGACGAGTCGCCTGCTGTTATTCCTGAACGGCATTTCCGGATTCGATACGGACCGTATCCCCCAGTTGGATCCTTCCTCCGGACAGCACAGTACAGCAAACGCCTCCGCGCCAGTCAGGTTTAAGTGCCTGTGTCATGCCCTGAAACTGCTCATCCATTCTGGGGCAAGGATCGGTTTCTCGCGTTACCTTTAATCGGAGCTGACCAATCTGAATCACATCCCCCACATTGGCTTGAGAAAAACGCGTTCCTTCAACCAGCAGGTTGGCACGGCGAATTGTCCAGGGTAAAGATTCACCGACTTCCTGACAGGCATCTGTCCAGGCGTCCAGACTCAGCACAGTCACCTGGCGTTTGCCCGGTTTTCCCCGAAAATCACCTTCCACGCCTTTTTCTGGCGAAACATTCACAAATTGCAATTCTTCCATAACAGCACGTGACGCTTTTCGTCTTGCGATTCCCATCAGCTTCATCCAAATATCTCCCTTAAGCCATTTTAAAACCAGCATAACTCACTGGTTACTTGAGCACTGTACCGAATTCTTTACTCAGTTCACCGCCATTCACCAAAGCAAGTTTTAACACTTTGATTACAATTAGAGGTGTTCACCAAACCAAGAATTTACAAATGCATACTATGCAACGTTGGCATGATGCTATCAACCATTGTTCATTTGCTGCTCAACAATTCAAGCAGCTCAGAAGGAGCTTGATATGAATGTTCAAGCCTTAAGCATGCACCGCTTTCTGGACTATCAGGGGCAAGCTGTTGCGTCCCTGCCAGAATGGGCAACCCTGGAAACCCTGCAAGGATTTTACCGGGATATGGTGCTGACAAGGGTTTACGATAACAAAGCGGTCGCACTCCAGCGCACGGGGAAACTGGGGACTTACCCTTCTCATCTGGGGTCAGAAGCCATTGGGATTGCCGTCGGCCGTTCGCTTCGCAAAGACGATGTCTTTATCCCTTACTACCGGGATATGCCAGCGATGTGGGCACGTGGGATCGCGATGGAAAAGAATCTTCAGTACTGGGGAGGTGATGAACGCGGTAGTGATTTCACACTGGACGATCAGCACTGCCACGATCTGCCCTTCTGTGTGCCGATTGCAACCCAATGCACGCATGCTGTCGGGGTCGCTGCTGCCCTGAAAATTCAGGGCGGACATCATGCTGCGCTGGTAACCTGTGGCGACGGTGCAACCTCGAAAGGTGATTTTCTCGAATCCATTAACTGCGCCGGTGCGTGGAATATTCCGCTGGTCTTTGTCATCAACAATAACCAATGGGCAATCTCTGTTCCCCGGAAGTTGCAATGTGGTGCTGAATACTTGTCGGAGAAAGCTAAAGGCGCCGGTATTCCCGGTATTGCTGTGGATGGAAACGACATTATCGCCATGTATGACGTCCTGATGAAAAGTCTGGATCGCGCCCGAAAAGGCAAAGGTGCAACCTTAATTGAAGCCATCAGCTATCGCTTGGGCGATCACACAACAGCGGATGATGCCAGCCGTTACCGCAGCGAAGATGAACTTCAGCAAGCCTGGCAGTACGAGCCGGTAAAACGCTTGAAAGCTTATCTGATGTCGCAAAATGCCTGGTCAGATGAAGAAGAGAAAGCCTGGCTGGCGCAATGCCGTGAAACGGTCGAACAGGCGGTGAAACGCTATCTGGACATTGCACCACAACCACCGGAAACCGCATTTGACTACCTGTATGAACAACCCACGGAAGAAATTCGGGCGCAGCGGGATGCAATCATTGAAAAAGCAATGCGGATGCAAGGAGGTCACCATGGCTGAGATGACAATGCTGGAAGCCGTAAATCTGGCCCTGCATCATGAAATGGAAAGCGATCCCAATGTGGTCGTTCTGGGCGAAGATGTCGGTGATAACGGCGGGGTTTTCCGCGCAACGGTTGGCCTGAAGCAAAAATTCGGGCTGAAACGCGTGATAGATACACCACTGGCAGAAGCGCTCATCGGCGGAGTCACTGTCGGGATGGCCAGCCAGGGATTACGCCCGGTCGCTGAGTTTCAGTTTCAGGGGTTTGTCTTCCCGGCGATGGAACATTTGATCTGCCATGCGGCGCGCTGGCGAAACAGAACCCGGGGGCGACTCACCTGCCCTGCAGTTTTTCGTGCGCCTTTTGGCGGCGGAATTCATGCACCGGAGCACCACTCAGAAAGCATTGAGGCGATGTTTGCCCACACGGCTGGTCTGAAAGTGGTAATCCCGTCTTCTCCCAAACGCGCTTATGGATTATTACTGGCGGCCATTCGCAGTAATGATCCCGTCATGTTCTTCGAACCGAAGCGTATCTACCGGACCGTAAAATCAGATGTGATTGATAATGGTGAAGCCCTGCCTCTGGACACCTGCTTTACCTTACGTAAAGGACGCGATCTGACTTTGGTCACCTGGGGTGCCTGTGTCGTCGAATCCCTTCAGGCTGTGAATGAACTGTCCAAAATGGGAATCGAAGCTGAAGTCATTGATCTGGCCTCGATCAAGCCAATTGATATGAGCACTATTATTGCCTCACTGGAAAAAACCGGCCGGTTACTCGTTGTCCATGAAGCCAGTAAAACCTGCGGTGTTGGCGCAGAACTGCTGGCTCAGGTGTCTGAAAAAGCAATGTGTTTACTGAAAGCACCGCCAATCCGCGTAACGGGTTACGACACAGTGATGCCTTATTACCGCAATGAAGACTATTTCATGATTCAAAAAGACGACATTGTCATTGCGGCTAAACAACTTGTGGAGGGGTGGAAATGAAACCTTTTACCTTGCCTGATCTCGGCGAAGGACTCGCAGAATCAGAAATAATCGAATGGCACGTTCAGGTGGGTGACACCGTCGAAGTCGATCAGGTTGTTCTGACCGTGGAAACGGCCAAAGCGACCGTGGAAGTGCCCGCCCCCTATAGCGGTACCATTAAAAGTCGCCATGGTGAAGCGGGTGATGTGATTTCCATCGGCAGTCTGTTACTTGAAATCGATGAAACCAACGCAACGGACGGTCCGGATGAAAACGCAGAAAAAGAGAAAAATAAACAACGTGCCGATGCTGCGACAGTCGTAGGCAATGTTTCTCACGCACAGCAAGTCAGTGCGGATGAATTCTGGATTGGCAGTCAGGTAAAACCGTCCGCTGAACAAATCAGTGCTTTACCGGCCGCACGCATGCTGGCCCAAAAACTTGGCGTAAACCTGAAAAAAATCACAGGCTCCGGTCCGAGCGGCATTATTGTCGAAGCGGATGTCTATCGCGCCTGCGATCAACAATTGCCGGGCACGGAAGTGCTGAAAGGTGCCCGTCGCACCATGGTCGGCAGCATGACGGAATCTCATCAGCAGGTGGCTGCTGTCACGATAACCGAAGAAGCATTGCTCGACAAATGGGCGAAAGATGAAGATATCACTTCCCGTCTGATTCAGGCGGTCGTCAGTGCCTGTGAACAGGAGCCAGCCCTGAATGCCTGGTTTGATGCGGAAACCATGACCCGCTGTGTTCACCACAAGGTCAATATCGGTATCGCAGTCGACAGCCCACATGGCTTATATGTCCCGGTCCTGAGAGATGCAGCAAGTTTAAATCCCAAAGGCATTCGGCGCTGGATCAATGAAACCGCAGAAGGGATTCGGGCCAGAAAAATTGGCCGGGAAGAATTTCAGCATGCCACCATTACCCTGTCGAACTTCGGTGCCATTGCCGGATTGTACGCAACACCAGTCGTGACGCCACCTCAAGTCGCCATCGTTGGTGCAGGTCGTTTGGTTGATAAACTGATTCTGCAACAACACAAACCTGTGATGGTGAAGGCAATGCCACTTTCGGTTACCTTTGACCACAGAGCCTGTACCGGGGGTGAAGCGGCAAGGTTTGTCAAAGCGTTGGTACAGCATTTGTCGAAACCGCATGGCTGAAATCACAACCTGAATTTTCAGGAATACCAAAACCAAAACAGGCCAGCAATGTGCTGGCCTGTTCCTTGGATACATGACAACGATTTATTCGCCTGAAGTCGGTGTGGCAGGTTTCTTCTTCTTCGGAATGAAGACATTGTCCCCCACTGCCATGTTCTCATAAAAGCGTTTATCCATTTTCTTCTTCGCTTTTGGCGCCGCTTTTTGCGAATCTTGCTTCGGTTTCACCGTCGCATTTTTCTTTGGCGTAAATTTCTTCTTCGGCGCGGGTTTCAGGCCTTTAAATTTCCCTTCCAGTCCTTCCAGTGCTGTGAAAGTGATTCGTTTTTGCAGGAAAGCTTCAACACTTTTAAAGCTTTTCCAATCTTTCGGACCCACCAGCGACACTGCGTCACCTTTGTTTCCGGCACGCCCTGTCCGGCCAATCCGGTGAACATATTCTTCCGCATGCTTTGGCATATCGAAGTTAATGACGTGGGAAACTTTACTGATGTCCAGGCCACGTGAGGCAACATCTGTTGTCACCAGAATTTTATGAACGTTCCGTTCAAACTGACTCATAATACTGCTGCGCTGGGGCTGGGTCAGATTTCCGCTCAGTGCAATGGCTTTGAGCTTCCGCTCATTCAGTAAAGCCGTCAGGCGGTCAGTATCCTCACGGGTCGCAGTAAAAATAATCACCTGATCGTAATCTTCCTGCGCCAGCAGACGATCCAAAATTGCCTGTTTATGGTCCAGATGATCACAAAGCACAAAGCGCTGCTCAATATCACCATGATCCTGTGCCGCATGTCCCACCGCAATCCGCTTTGGATCAATCAGCATTTCCGAAGCAATATCCAGCACTTCGGCATCATCCAGTGTGGCCGAGAACATCAGCGTCTGGCGACGACGGTGATCGGCGGCCTGATGAATTTTACGCAACTGTGGCGCGAAGCCCAGATCCAGCATGCGGTCGGCTTCGTCCAGAATCAGCATCTCAAGGCCATTAAGGTGCGTACTGCGGTGCTCCAGATGATCCGCCAGACGGCCTGGGGTCGCTACCACAAACATCGGGTCTTTACGAAATGCTTTCACCTGATCGTTGAAGTTTTCTCCCCCGACAATCAAGGCGCTGTCATAAGGTGTGCCAGCATTGAGCATCCGCAAGTGTGCGTAAACTTGTTTTGCCAGTTCGCGGGTGGGCGTCAGGATGACCACGCGTGGATCACGCTTCGTGAATGGCTTACCGCGATACATGCGTTGCATGGCAGGCAGCAGAAACGCCAGTGTTTTACCGGAACCGGTTTTCGAGGATGCCAGCAAATCCTTCCCAGCAATCGCCACAGGGATCGCTTGCTGCTGGATCTCTGTCGCCTGCTCAAAGGCCATGTGATTCAATTTTTTCAACAGTCGCTGGTCAAGACCAAGATCTTTAAAGTGCAAAGTATTGCTCCGGTAAAACGCTCTAACACAAAGAAAATCCCCGCTGCATACCTGTGATATAGCTCACAACGGGGATGAAATTTAGCGGCGGATTATACCATACTTCTCAGGCTTGACCACGACTTGATTTCAAGGGATTACCCCCGGTCAACGACCTCAGAAAGCAATATCCAGTCCCAGCCAGTAACGACGTCCGTCTTCAATGTATTCGTGGTCCTCATAGGCCACTTCTTTGTCGAGAACGTTGTAGACCGCAGCCTTGAGTTTGGCCTGATCGGTGAGCTGATAACCGATTCCGAGATCCACAAAGGTATAGGCGGGTTCAACAATGGTTGAACTGGACGGTGTGGTCACCGGATCATTTTCTTTGCCGCGATACGTCACTTTCAGCCATTGGTTCAGCTTTTCAGTCGCCTGCCAGTCTGTGCCCAGTGTCGCAAGATGCACCGGCAACTGGTTCAGCGGACGCCCTTGATACTCACCGGATTTTTGCTCTGAGTCGGTGTAGGTATAACTTGCATTGGCCTGCAGACTTTCGGTCAGATAAGTCGCATAACTCAGCTCTACACCCTGGGTTGTTGCTTCATTGATGTTGACCTGATAGGTCGGATCCGCTCCAAACTGGTTCGGCCCGTCCGTACAAATTGATGCAGGACAAGTCACCCGGGTAATTTTGTCTTCAAACTGGTTATAAAACACCGTCAAACTGAATACCGTGTTCTCCAGAGATGAGTAAATCATCGCGAGTTCGGTATTCACGGACGTTTCCGGCTTCAAATCCGGGTTACCGTAAATGTTTCCGCCCCGGCTGACCCGGCCCCAATCCGGGGTGATATCACGCAGTGTCGGAGATCGATACCCCGTAGATACACCGCCTTTAAAGGTCCAGTCATCGGTTGCACGCCAGACACCATAAGCTCTCGGGCTGAAATGACTGCCGAAGTTTTCATCATCGTCAATCCGTCCGCCCAGAGTCAGCGAGAAGCTGTCGGTCAAGCGCCATTCATCTTCCAGGAACACTGCCCATTGCTGATTGTTAATGTGAGTCCGGTCTGACACCTGGTTGGTGGTTTGATCATCCAGCTCTGCATAGCTGAATTCTGCCCCGGTCACCAGCAGGTGATTGCTGACCGGCACAACCCAGCTGGTTTTCGCCAGCGTATTCACTTCCTCGATCTGACGACTGTAGTTTTTATTGACCTCCCGCTGGATGTCCGTCGTGGATGTCGCAAAACCCCAGTTGCCCTGATGCGTCAGCGCTGCATATGTCCGGCGGTATTCATCTTCCGAATCTTCACAACCGCCGCGACAACCTTCTGTCGGCACCGATTTGCCCACAGTACCGATACGGTTTTGCTCAGAAGCACCCAGTTCCAGCGTCAGATCATGATTATCAGTCAGGCTGTACAGCAGTTTAGACGTCACACTGCGCAGATCTTTATCTTCGAATCCGTGAGGGATCTCATCTTCATCACGCTGCGTGACCTGGCCATATAACTGCATCCCCAGCTTGTCGCTGCCAAACGGGCCATTCAAGAAGAAGTTGGCACTGTTCTGGTCACCGGACTTGCGATTTTCCTGATAGATTGTGTCGAGCTGAACATTACCAGACCAGGTGTGATCGAATTTACGGGTAATAATGTTAATCACACCACCAATGGCGTCTGAACCATAAAGCGTTGACATCGGACCACGAATGACCTCAATCCGCTCAATCGCCTGCAATGGTGGCACCCAGCCCTGTTCAATGCCGGAACTGTCACTGTTCGGGCGCGTTTGACGAGATGTCTGACGCTTACCATCGACCAGAATCAACGTGTAGTTCGCGCCCATACCACGAATACTTATATCCGTTTTATCGCCCCCACCTGTAACAACAACCCCAGGTACATCACGCAGTGCATCGGTGAGATCCCGATAATAGCGCTTTTCGAGATCGTCACGGGTAATCACACTGATACTGGCAGGTGCATCGGTTTGCACCTGCTCGAAACCCGACGCGGTGACGACCATGGTTTCTGTGTACTGATTCTGCGCTTGAGCTTGCGCTGAAGCACTCATTGCTGCCGCAACTGCCAGACTGACAGGCAGAAACACAGGGATACGACTGGACATCAATATTCTCCTAAATGATAATAACTCTCAAAATCATCTGCATTCTATTGATTAGGGTGGAGAATATAAGCACCAAAGAGTGAATCATTTGTTCAATATTTGGAACGAATGGTCCAGAGGAATATGAAACAATGCAAGATTTGGCCACGATTAAAGCGTTTCATGCCTTGTGCCAGCACCGAAGCCTGACGGCTGCCGCAGAAGCACTGAATCAACCTAAATCCACCTTCAGCCGTCGCATCAGCCAGTTAGAAGCTGAGCTCGGACAAACGCTGATTGCCCGTCAGGGCAACCGCTTACAGCCCACCGCTGCCGGAAAAATCTTTTTTGATTTCAGTGAACGAATGCTGGCACTGGCCACACAAAGCAAAGAAGCATTGCAGGCATTCAATGAGAATATTCACGGACGGCTCAATATTGCCGTTCATAACAGTCTGGTTCGTGGATGGATGAGTGAAGTGCTGGATGATTTTCTCCATTGCTACCCCGATATTCATATCCGGTTACATGATCAATATGTCCCGGATCTGGAAAATCAGGTCGACCTGATGATTTGGGTCGGAAAGCCGCCGAAGAATAACTTTCGCCGTGAGGTACTCGGATACTGGCAATATGGACTGTTTGCTTCACCGGCTTATCTTGAGCTTGCCGGACAACCTGAACACCCCAATGACCTGCTATCCCATGAGTGGGTGAATCTGAATCTGTTCCATGAAGATGGCTTGACCCTGACCAACGGGAATCAGGTCTTGACTTTACCCGCGGCCACATCACGGCTCATCAGTGACAGTGTCGTGTTGCAGTCTGATACTATCGTGAAGGGGCATGGTATTGGTTTGCTGCCCACCTGGTTTGTGTCTCGTTACAATCAAGCCCATCCGGGTAATCTGGTGCCCTGCTTACCACAATGGCGGGCAGAACCTGCCTGTGTGGCTTGTTATTATCCCTCCGGCAGGCCACCAGCCAAGCTTCAGGCATTGCTTGAAAAACTCAGGGCACATCGCCCGCCCCAATGGCAGACAACCGCTGATTGATAGGGCGCGAGTGACTTCGCTTCATGTAAAAAACCCTTGGCTGACCAAGGGGCTTTTGCAGAAAAGACGGGAGAATGTCGCTCAGACATCAAGCGCCGATGACGCCACCATCTTCACGGGTAATCATCATGATCGTAGAGCGGGGTTTGGTTGTGCCTCCGTATGGGAAGTGTGACGGTGCGCCTTCTTCACCCGGATGCTGCACACCGACGAACATGGTTTTATGATCGGGTGAAAACGCAAGACCGGTAATTTCACACGCCACCGGGCCCGTCAGAAAACGGCGAATCTCGCCTGTCATCGGATCGCCACACAGCATCTGATTATTCCCCTGTCCGGCAAAATCCCCCTGATTCGAGTAGTTGCCGTCTGTCTGAATCCACAAACGTCCTGCGGTATCGAACCCGATCCCGTCCGGGCTGTTAAACATATTCTGAGCGTTGATGTTGTCACTGCCTGCATACAAATCGCCCTGATGCACCGTCGGGTTGCCCGCAACCAGATACAGATCCCAGACAAAGCTTGTGCTGGTGTGGTCACCATTCAAAGGCATCCAGCGCAGAATCTGGCCGTAATGGTTCTTTTGACGCGGGTTCGGACCACCAACCGGCTGGCCTTCTTTGCCCCGGTTTTTGTTGTTGGTCAGGGTACAGAATACATGTTTGTTATCCGGATGCACCGCAACCCACTCCGGGCGATCCATGGTTGTCGCCCCCACCTGAGTTGCTGCACGACGGGCAAAGGTGACCACTTCCGCCTGATCGTTGAAGCCATTGTCCGGCGTCAGACCATTTTTCCCGAATGTCAGTTCAAGCCACTGACCCCGCCCTTTCAGGTCGCCGGTCATGTCGAACTTTGCAACATACAGCGTGCCTTCTTCCAGCAGTTTCCGGTTAGAGGCGTCGTTGCCTTTTTCATAACGATGTTTGGAAACGAACTTATACAAGTGCTCTCCCCGCTCATCGTCACCCAGATACACCACGGCATGACCATCACCGTTCAGTGTCAGCGCCGCATTCTCGTGCTTGAACCGGCCTAAAGCGGTTCGCTTCATCGGTGTAGACGACGGATCGTGCGGATCGATCTCCACGATCCAGCCAAAGCGGTTGGCTTCATTGGGGTTTTTCACAACATCAAAACGATCATCGTGCTGATGCCACTTGTAATCACTCGGTGACGCAGAAATGCCATAACGTGCCTGATCAGCCGTGACGTCGCCCTTCTGATTACTGCCGAAGAAATCATCAAAGTTTTCTTCGCAGGTCAGATAAGTTCCCCACGGCGTCTGGCCGTTGGCGCAGTTGTTAAAGGTTCCCAACGGCTTGATCCCGGCAGGATCCGCTTTCGTTTTCATTAGATCATGACCAGCAGCAGGCCCAGTCAGCATCATCGGTGTATTGGCCGTGATGCGGCGGTTTCGTTGACCACTGCGATCAATCGCCCACTGGCCGTTTTTACGAACCACTTCAACAATGGTGATCCCCACAGCAGCCTGCGCTTTACGCACATCGTCCGCAGTCATCTTCTCGCCCTGATGATCAAACAGATACTCGTAATTGGTGTACTCATTGTTGATGGCCAAAACTCCGCGATCTTCACTGATCGGGAAGAAACTCATGCCATCGGTGTTATCGCCAAACTGGCGTTCCTGCGCTTTAGAATCTTGCTTGCCATGCTGTTCAAATTCGGGAGCACCCGTAAAAATCGGGTCGCCCCAGGACATCAGTGGCGTTGCTTTATAGCCTTTCGGAACCGTCACTGTGTCGGCAGTGGAAGCAGGCACGGCTTCAAAATTCAGCAAAGAGGATGTTGGAGTTGCTGCGACTGCTTTTGCAACCGGATTGACCGCAAGAAATGCACCGGCACCAGCGGCAGCCGTTCCGGTCAGAAAACGACGGCGCGACAGTTTTCCCTCAATCATTTGAGTCAGTTGCGAATCCTGCTCATCACGCTTCCACATTGTATGCTCCTTTCTTATTGTTCATTGCTGTCTGTGTATTGACAGATGGATTGAATGAGGCGGGAGCATAATTTCATCCGGTGACACTTTGATGAAGCTAATATGTAGGAACGATGAAAATCGTATAAAAAGCAGTAATTTAACAAAAAACCGCCCGAAAATCTCCGAGCGGTTTCTGTGATGAGCTGAAATAATATTCAGAATCGCTGAGGCAATCAGACCAGAGCGGCCAATGCTTTACTCACTTTCTCAATCCCCTCTTCCAGAATACTGTCTTCAATGGTCAGTGCAGGCAGAAAACGAATCACATTCCCTTTAACACCACAAGACAGCAGGATCACGCCTTCTTCACGGGCCTGAGCAACCAGAGATTTGGTCAGATCTGCCAGTGGCGCACTGGTTTGCGGATCCACGAACTCGACAGCAATCATTGCGCCCAGATTCCGGACATCACCAATCACCGGAAAGTCAGACTGAAGTGCCCGGAAATGTCGGGTCATCACTTCACCAATCTTTTGCGCTTTCTCACACAGTTGCTCTTCGTCGATAATGCTCAGTACTTCCAAGCCAGCCACACAGCCCAAAGGCGAACCGGCATAGGTTCCGCCCAAGCCACCCGGACCCGCAGCATCCATGATGTCCGCTTTACCAACCACTGCAGAAATCGGGAAACCGCCTGCAATTCCTTTGGCCATGGTCATCAGATCCGGCTCAATGCCCAGATACTCAGTCGCAAAAAATTTACCTGTCCGTGCAAAACCAGTCTGAATTTCATCAGCAATCAGCAAAATACCGTGTTTATCACACAGGGCACGCAATGCTTGCGCAAAGGCTGGTGGCGCCTGATAAAAGCCCCCCTCTCCCTGAACGGGCTCAAAGATGATTGCGGCAACACGGGAAGGCTCGATATCACAGGCAAACAAGTCTTCAATAGCCTGCAGACTGTCTTCAATACTGATCCCGTGGAATGCATTCGGATAAGGCGCGTGATAAATCTCACCCGGAAAAGGACCGAATCCGGCTTTATAAGGCGCGACCTTCCCGGTTAGTCCCATGGTCAGATTTGTTCGGCCATGGAAGCCGCCTTTAAAGGCGATCACACCGGTACGTTTGGTGTGAGCACGTGCAACTTTGATCGCATTCTCAACCGCTTCAGCACCAGTGGTCAGAAACACCACTTTTTTCGCGGTTGGGCCTGGCGCACGTTCAGTCAGTTGCTCTGCCAGTTCAACAAACGAGGTATAAGGCGTGACCATCGCACACGTATGGGAAAAATTCTCCACCTGCGCTTTGACCGCTTCAACAATACGCGGGTGCGAGTGACCGGTGTTGTTCACCGCAATCCCCGAACCGAAATCGATATACCGATTACCTTCGATGTCCCAGATTTCAGCGTTCTTTGCTTTTTCAACATAAATAGGGCTCAGATTCCCCATGCCTTGTGCAATCACCTGCTGTTTACGCGTTTGCCATGTTTGATTACTCATCATTCACCTTCCTTATGCCTGAATGCCGCCGAAGCAGAGATATTTAATGTCCATGTATTCATCAATGCCTTGTTTGGCACCTTCACGTCCGATCCCGGATTGTTTCACGCCACCAAACGGCGCAACTTCTGTTGAAATCATGCCTTCGTTGATCCCAACCATGCCGTATTCCAGCGCTTCCGCGACTTTCCAGATCCGGTTGATGTTCTGGCTGTAGAAGTAAGACGCAAGACCGTAGATGGTGTCATTCGCCATCTGAATCAGTTCTTCGTCACTGCTGAAGCGAATCACAGGCGCGATCGGACCGAAAATTTCTTCCTGTACGATATCCATGTCATGGGTGACATTGGCTAAAATGGTCGGCTGAACGAACAGCCCCGCCAGCGGGTTGCCGCCCGTCACCAGAGTTGCGCCCTGCGCCACGGTATGATCCGCCAGATGCATGATTTTCTCTTTGGCGGATTCATCAATCACCGGGCCAATGGTGACCCCGTCTTCCAGTCCATCTCCCACTTTGAGCGCTTCAACAGCCGCTTTAAATTTCTCGATGAACAGGTCATACACACCCTCATGAACGTAGAAACGATTTGCACAGACACAGGTCTGGCCCGCATTCCGGAATTTCGATGCCACGGCGCCTTTCACGGCCAGCTCGATATCTGCATCATCAAACACAATGAAAGGTGCATTGCCGCCCAGCTCCATTGAGGTGCGTTTGATGCTGTCGGCACACTGTTTCATCAGCAGGCTACCGACCCGGGTTGAGCCGGTAAAAGACAGCTTGCGAATCACTGGACTATCGGTAAACACCTTGCCAACCATGCTGGATGATTCATTCACAACGACCTGCAGCAAATCGCGTGGTACGCCAGCCTCGTAAGCCAGCTCGGCAACCGCATACGCACAAAGCGGTGTCTGATTAGCAGGTTTACAGATAAAACTACAGCCAGCGGCCAGTGCCGGAGCTGCTTTTCGGGTGATCATGGCAATCGGGAAATTCCAGGGTGTGATCGCACAAGTCACGCCAATGGGCTGCTTCACGGTCACGATCCGCTTATCTGCAGTTGGCCCGGGAATATTGTCGCCATAAGTGCGTTTGGCTTCTTCCGCAAACCATTCAATAAAACTGGCCCCGTAAGCCACTTCACCTTTGGCTTCTGCCAGCGGCTTGCCCTGCTCCAGCGTCATCAGCCGGCCAAGATCATCCTGATTGTCCATCACCAGCTCATACCAGCGACGAAGAATCGCCGCGCGTGCTTTCGCACTGGTTTTTGCCCAGGATTTCTGCGCGGTATTGGCACGCTCAATGGCTGCAACAATCTCAGCCTCATTCTGGGTTGGAATATGACACAGCACAGCGCCGGTCGCAGGGTTGGTCACGGCCAGCGAAGTGTCAGACGGCTCGCATAAAAAAGTGAGCAATTTGGGATTTTGAATTTGCTGCATAAGTAAACCTTGTGTTTTCTCTGGTTTGTCAGCATGTCTTGCTGGCAAGTGCATGAGGGATTTGTTGTGTAATACAGTGAATATTGCCACCACCCAGCAGAATTTCTCTGGCGGGAATACCAATAATCTCGTAATCCGGTAACGCCGTTTTCAGGATATCAATGGCCTGCTGGTCACGCGCTGAATCAAGTAACGGCAGAAACACTTTTTGATTACACATCAGGAAGTTGGCATACGAGCCCCCTAAACGTTCCCCGGCTTCTCGCTTCATCCCTTCGGAAGCGTCAATGCCTGCCGCTTCGGACTCACTCAGAGATAAGGGGCCGGGGATCAGAATTTTGTGTACTTTGATCGCCCGTCCTTGAGCATCGGTGGCATTTTCGAGAACCGCCAGTGCCCGTCGTGAAATCTCGTATTGCGGATCATCCGGATCGTCACACCAGCTCAGCACCACTTCGGCCGGGGCAATCACGTGTAACAGATTATCAACATGGCCGTTTGTTTCATCATTAAACAAGCCATCCGGCAGCCAGATGATCTTTTGAACCGAGAGATATTCCGCCAGATAAGCTTCAATCTGAGCCTGGGTCAGATGCGGATTTCGTCCGGCAGATAACAGGCATTCTTTCGTGGTATACAGGGTGCCCTCCCCGTCGGTATGAATCGCCCCCCCTTCCAGAACAAAAGGTGCCCGGTAATGATCCAGCGCCAATTGCTCACAGACCTGTGCAGCGACCCGGTCGTCGTCATCCCATGGCGCATAGAGTCCATCAACTTCGCCCCCCCAGGCATTAAACTGCCAGCTGATCCCGCGGCGCTCACCCGCATCATTGATCACAATCGTCGGACCAATGTCCCGTATCCAGGCATCGTTCAGAGGCATCTCAACAACGTTGATGTGCTCTGGCAACATCAGAGTCGCATTGAGAAACTGATCCGGACTGGCAACAACGGACACCTGGGCATGTTGGCTGATGGCCGTCGCGACTTCAACAAAAGCGAGCTGCGCTGGCTTCGCATTCTCTCGCCAGTTATCGGGCCGCTCCGGCCATGCCAGCCAAACCTGTTCCTGCGGAGCGAACTCCGCAGGAAAATAAAAACCGTGTTGTAATGGGGTGCCCTGTAATTCCATGGCCAACTTCCTTTCCTGTGCTTGCCTGAATCACTGACCGGTCAGTGAGTTGATTCGGCCATAAAGATCCGGACGACGATCCCGGAACAACCCCCAGCTGTAGCGTGCTTTTGCAGTCGCTTCCAGATCAATGGTGGCGTAAATAATCGTTTCTTCATGACGATCCGCTTCCGCCAGCTTCTTCCCGGTGTGATCCGTGATGAATGATGAACCGTAGAACGTCGTTTCAATGCCGTCGTCGGTTTCAACACCTGTTCTGTTAGCGGCAATCACGGGGACCAGATTCGCTGCGGAATGCCCCTGCATCGTCCGCTGCCAGTGATCCCGTGAATCCAGCGTCGGATCCTGTGGTTCCGAGCCAATCGCTGTCGGGTAGAAAATCGCTTCTGCACCGGCCAGTGCCAGACAACGAGCCTGCTCAGGAAACCATTGATCCCAGCAGATCCCGACACCAAACTTCCCAAATTGGGTTTCCCACACCTTGAAGCCAGTATCACCAGGGCTGAAGTAAAACTTCTCGCTGTAACCCGGGCCATCCGGGATATGAGATTTACGGTAATTATCCAGAACCGTGCCATCGGCATCGATCATCACCAGAGAATTAAAAAAGCTGTTCCCGGCTTTTTCAAAATAACTGACAGGAATGACAACGTTATACTCGCGAGCCAACTGACTCATCTGTCGAATCAGCGGGCTGTTGCCGGTTTCTTCCGCCAGATCAAAATACTGAGCGACCTGCTTTTTACAGAAGTAAGGGGCGGCAAACAGTTCCTGCAAAACCACCACGTTGGTGCCATTGGATGCCGCTTCTTTCACTGCATCACCAATTTTCTTCAGGTTGTTTTCGATATCCCATGACATCGCAAGCTGCACAGACGCAAAAGTCACTGTCTTCGACATAGTTCTTTTCCTCTTCCGTTCCTTAGATCGCGAGCTTATCGCGGAGGTTATAGTAAGCGGCCCCAAGCGCCGTAAACGGCACCTGGAAATGGCGTCCGCCCGGGAAAGCGTAATGACGCAGAGACGAAAAAGCATCAAAACGCTCTGCATGGCCGGTCAGTGCTTCTGCCAGCAATTTGCCGGCTAGATGTGTGCAGGTCACACCATGGCCGCTGTATCCTTGCAGGTAATAAATATTGTCGGCAAAACTGCCAAACTGTGGCATGCGGGAGTAAGTCAGCAGGAAATTACCCGTCCAGGCATAATCCAGCTTCACGCCTTTCAACTGCGGGAAGACTTTTTCCATCTTCGGTCGGATCAGTTTTTCGACGTTTTCCGGATCACGGGCGCCATACACAACCCCGCCACCAAAGAGCATGCGGTTGTCTGCTGTAATGCGGAAATAGTCCAGCAGGTAATTGCAATCTTCCACACAGTAACGCTGAGGCAGGAGCTCATCACACAAGGCGTCAGACAGCTGTTCTGTCGTCACGACCTGAGTACCACAGGGAATGGCTTTGTTGCTGATATTCGGTGCCAGTCCCCCCAGATAAGCGTTGCCCGCCAGCACCAGATATTGCGCTTTCACTGAGCCCTGGGCCGTATGCGCGACAGGCTTCGCACCTTTCTCGATCCGGGTCACTGCAGACTGCTCAAAGATTTGTCCGCCCAGATCCAGAATGACTTCAGCTTCACCCAGAGCCAATTTCAGCGGATGAATATGGCCGCCACGCATGTCCAGCAAACCTCCTTCATAGACATCAGTACCGACCATGGTTTGCAACTCGGTTTTGTCGAGCATGCGCAGATCTTCATTGCCGTACCGTTCCCAGTTGGTTTTATGGTGTTTCAGGCCATCAAGTTGTTTCTGGTTCAGCGCGGTAAACAATCCGCCCTGCTTGTAATCACAGTCGATATTGTGGTCCTGAATCAGGCCACGGATAATATCGCCGCCTTCAAAAATCATGTTACACAGCGCATCTGATGTTTTTTTGTCGTAGCGCTTTTCAATCACATCCACGTCACGGCTGTAACTGTTCACAATCTGGCCGCCATTTCGGCCCGTTGCGCCAAAACCAACTTTTGCACTTTCCAGCACAACCACTTTGAAGCCCTTCTGAGCCAGATGCAGCGCGGATGACAGTCCACTGAACCCCGCACCGACAATACAGATGTCACACTCAATATTGTCTTTCAGTGTTGGAAATTCGCGGGTAAAGTTCGCCGTTGAGGCGTAGTAAGAACCGGTATGATCAATCACAGTAAAACTCCTTTTAATACGAACCAAGACGAAGCCAGGTTGTTTTTACTTCCGTGAACTTCTCTAAGGCATGCAGTGATTTATCCCGACCATTACCGCTTTGCTTGAAGCCGCCAAACGGTACTGTCATATCACCTTCGTTGTAGTTGTTGATCCAGACGGATCCCGCCTGAAGTTGTCTGGCAACCCGGTGTGCACGGTCCAGATCCGATGTCCAGAGGGCCGCACCCAGGCCATAAGGGGAATCATTGGCAATGGCAATGGCCTCTTCTTCCGTTTCAAATGGAATCACACAGAGAACAGGGCCAAAGATTTCTTCACGGGCAACCGACATCTCATTCGTCACATTGCCCAGAACAACCGGGGAGACAAACGCCCCCTGGCCGGCAACATCACCGCCACACAGCACGGTGGCTCCTGCCGCTTCCCCCTGAGCGACATAATCGAGTACTTTGTCTTTATGGGCCTGATCAATCAGTGCGCCCATAGATGAAGCCGGATCCAGCGGATCTTTGGGCGTAAACGCTGCTGACGCTGCGATCACTTTCTCGACAAAGGCGTCATGAATACTCGCGTGAACCAGCAGACGGGTTGCAGCGACGCAGACTTCCCCCTGATTGTAAAAACATCCTGCCGCGGTTTCAGCAGCTGCCTTGTCCAGGTTTTTGTAATCCGCGAACACGATGTTGGCATTCTTGCCGCCCGCTTCAGCCCACACGCGCTTCATGTTCGATTCACCAGCGCAAATCATCAGCTGACGGGCAACACGGGTTGATCCGGTAAAAGTAATACAGTCGACATCAGGATGACGGGCCAGCGCATCCCCCACTTCATGCCCGTAGCCGGGTAACACCTGGAAAACACCGTCAGGAATCCCGGCCTGCTGTGCCAGCTTGCCCAGATGAATCGCGGTTAACGGAGATTTTTCAGAAGGTTTCAGAATGACACTGTTCCCGGCCGCAAGCGCCGGACCTAATTTCCAGCAGGCCAGCCAGAGCGGAAAATTCCAGGGAACAATTGCGGCGACAACGCCAATCGGCTGATGCGTGATATAGGCATGGACATTCACTTCCGTGGTTGCTACTTCGCCGTAGGTTTTATCAATCGCTTCAGCGTACCAGCGGATGGCAGCGGCCGCGCCGGGAATGTCCGTGCTGTAACTGTGGCTGATCGGTTTCCCGGTATCCAGCGTTTCCAGTAAAGCCAGTGTTTCGCGTTCCTGATCAATCCGATCGGCGAATGCCATCAGGACCGCTTTGCGCTGTGCCGGGCTTTGATGCTGCCAGTCACCCCGTTCAAATACACTCCGGGCCATTTCAACGGCTGCAGCGGCGTCTTTTGCATCACACCGTGCAACGCTTGCCATGTGTTCATCGGTGGCCGGGTTGATGACCGGAAAAGTTTGGTCACTCAGGGCATTTTGATACTGACCATTGATGAATGCCCTGCTTTCGATGTTGAGTTGTTCTTTTCGTGCTGTCCATTGCTGTTGAGTATGCATACGCTGTCCTTTTGAGGTTCAGACGCGATCCCCGTCAGGACAGAAGCTCAAGGCTATTCCCTGTTGGTGATCAGAAACTCGCCGGTGTATGTGCGCTGATGATCCGGCAAACTTTGTCTGTTTTATTCGTAAACTTATGCGGGATACTGGTATCGAACAGGTAACTTTCACTTTCGCGGATAACATAAGTTTTATCACCCAGCGTCAGTTCAATTTCACCCTCAAGAACGGTACCGCTCTCCTCACCTTCATGTTTAATGCTAATCAGACCGGTACTGGAATGAGGCTGATACAGCTCAATCAGAAATCCCATCTGTCTGTCTTTTCGGCCATCGCAGACCAGTTTCATCGAAACCTGTTCATTGCCCATTTCAATCAGTTGCTCAGGCCTGATCACCACGGGGCGACCGTCGGGTGTCTGGTCCTGTGTGAAAAATTCCGACAGGGACATGCCAAACACTTTCACAATTTTGTGCAGCGAGCTGACCGACGGGCTGACTTTGCTGTTTTCAATCGATGAAATTGCGCTGTGCGTTATATCTGCTCTTTCCGCCAGTTCACGCTGCGACAGTTTGTGCTCTTTTCTCAGCTGTGCGATTTTTTTACCAATTAACTCTGTTTCCATCTTTAAGGCTCCTTCGGTCAGAAGCCGATATCATAAACTGATCAAACAAAATCCGTGAAAAATGGTTCTTATCGGCTTGCCATTCTGGGTGCCACTGCACACCAATAAAGAATGGGTGGGCCTGTAAACTAAAGGCTTCAACCAATCCATCGGGGGCAACCGCTTCAACCGTCAGGCAGGGCGCAAGTTGATTCACGCCCTGCCCGTGCAATGAATTCACCTGAATGTTATCCAGCGGTGCCAACCACTGCGCAAAGGTACCGTTGTCCGAAATATTTACCGGATGGGCCGGCGCATACTTCAATGCCATATCATTCAGCGGGCTTTCGCGGTGATCCTGAAAGCCTTCGACTTCATGAACTTTCGGATGCAGACTTCCGCCAAGCGCCACATTCATTTCCTGAAAACCACGGCAGATCCCCAGAATGGGGACTTCTTGTCGGATACAGAAATCAATCAGCGCAAAAGACAGTGCATCGCGACCTTCATCTTTTTTCGCTTCTTCATGGGTTGCGCCATAGCGATACGGTGCAACATTCGAGTGGCTGCCCGTCAGCAGCACGCCGTCCACCAGGCTCAGTAATTGCTTCAGTTCTGCTTCTGTTGAACCGCCCGGTAGCAATACAGGGTTTGCACCAAACTGTTTGACTGCATTGAGATAGAACTCATTCACACTTTGAATGGCATACGCATCCAGTGATTTCTGACAACATACAACGCCAATCACGGGGCCAGTCTGTGTTGCATCCATTCGCATATCTCCTGCAGTGTATGTTCGATTTATTGAACAAAACTAGCTTAGAGCACGAAGGAAAATCAACACACAATTTACATTATTGTTACTAAAATTTGATCGACGTTCGATATTTTGAACATTTTGCGCACAATTGTTGCCATTTACCGTTTAACTGTTAAATATAAGTTACAGGATGTATCCACACGAGGTGTTTCGTGAATGAACGGATTTAAAACAGAAGTTAAAAATTTTAAACAAAAATGGCCCGAAGCGAAGTTTGTCGATCTGATTTTTACAGACATCAATGCAACGCCAAGAGGCAAACGTATTCCGATTGAAAGCATTGAAAAAGTAGAAAAAGGGGTTTACCTCCCGCTTTCTACAATTTCTCTGAGCATTGAAGGCAATGTGGTTGAAGAAGCAGGATTAGGGGAAGCCCTGGGCGAACCGGATCATATCTGCTACCCGATTCCGGGGACACTGACCCCCACCTTTAATCCCGAAGTCGCTCAAATCATGCTGACCATGATGGACGCAAAAAGTGAGCAGCCCATCGCGCTGTCGCCCAGAACCATGCTTGAAAATTTGATGAGCCAGATTCACAGCAAAGGCTGGTATCCCGTGATGGCGATTGAGCTGGAGTTTTACCTGCTTGATAAACAGCGTGATACTGAAGGCGGAATCCAGCCTCCGCTGAACCCGGTGCATCATGACCGTGAATATCGTTCAGATGTTTACAATGTCGAGAATCTGGATGACTACTCCGAATTCCTTCATGACTTGAACGATGCTGCGATCAAACAAGGCTTAAATACCTCGGGGGCATTATCTGAATCTGCGCCCGGTCAGTTCGAAATCAACTTCAATCATCAGCAGGATGTCCTGAACGCCTGTGATCAGGTGATTCTGGCGAAACGATTGATTCGTCAGGTCGCACAGGCCCATGATTTTGATGTGACTTTCATGGCGAAACCATTTGCTGATGAGGCAGGGAACGGAAAGCACATGCACCTGAGTGTGGTTGATCAGGCTGGCAGCAACCTGTTCACTGATGATCAGGGCGAAGCCAGTTCTTTTTATTTTCAGACATTGGCTGCCATGCTGGCGATGATGCCGGATTCCATGGCTTTACTCTGCCCGAACGTGAATGCTTATCGTCGCTTTTCCGCCTCCATGTATACCCCGACCCATGCAAACTGGGGAGAAAACCATCGTGGTGTCGCCCTTCGGATTCCCATGAGTGACGCTCACAACCGCCGAATTGAACATCGGATTGCCGGCGCGGATGTGAATCCGTACATCCTTGCGTCCGTTATTTTAGCGGGTGTACTTGCCAGCGAACATTTTTCTGAACAGCAATGCCCACCACAACTGGCCGACAATGCGGTAGAGTTACCTTTACGCATGCCGGACGCACTTATAAAGCTTGCATCAAGCGAGCTCATGTCGATGTACCTCCCGCAAACATTTATCTCGCTTTATCTAGCATGCAAGCAGCGTGAACTTGCCGACTTTGAAAAGGCTGTCACCCCGCTGGAAATCGATTGGATGCTTCATTCAGCGTAACTGAAAGATAAGAAAGGAATTCTTGTATGACAGTGAAAACACCTTTATTAGATGCACCGCAAAAGCCAAATATGAAGAGTCTGTCGGCGGTTCTGGCGATTGCAGGCATCATCGGCACCTTTGCCTTGATCGGCAATACCCATGAAGCCGGAACCTCATACGGCTGGTTCAGTTTGTTACCGACACTTTTTGTGCTGGCCGTAGCACTCCTGACACACCGAACAGTCGAGGCGCTGTTCAGCGGCGCACTTGCCGGATTGATCATGATTGATCCGCAAGCGATCGTCGGAAATGTCGTCGATATGTCCATGACGGTCATGATGGATGAAACCATCGCCTGGCTGATTCTTGTCTGCGGTCTGATGGGCGGAATGATCACCATCCTGGAAAAAGGCGGCAGTATTCTGAGCTTTAGTGAAGCGCTGGTCACGAAGGTGAAAAGTAAGCGCCAGTCCATGGTGCTGACTTTCGTGCTGGGAATTCTGGTCTTTATTGACGATTATCTGAATGCGATTGCGATTTCATCGTCCATGAAGCGGATTACCGACAGCTACAATATCTCCCGCGAGAAGCTGGCCTATCTAGTTGACTCAACGGCGGCACCTGTCTGTATTTTGCTTCCCATTTCAACCTGGGCGATCTTCTTCAGCTCTTTACTGGAAGACAACGATATTGCCGCGTCCGGTAAAGGCATTACCGCCTATATCGAAGCTATTCCGTACATGGCTTACGGCTGGGTAACCCTGCTGGTGGTCTTCCTGGTGGCCATGGGCAAAATCCCGGATCTAGGCGCAATGAAAGCCGCTGAAAAGCGCGCACAAAATGGCCAGGTGCAGCCCGAGGGCGGTGTTGATATCGCCATGGGTGAAGATGTGAAACCGCATCCGAATTCCACCATGGGTGTCCTGAACTTCGCACTGCCCATGATCGTACTGGTCGCCGCAAGCTGGTATTTCGATATCGATCTGCTGGCCGGTGTATTCGTCGCGATGATCTTTACCATGTTCCTGTATAGTCTGCAGCGCCTGATGCCAGTCAACACCATGTTTGAAGCCGTGTATGACGGGATCAAAATCATGATGCTGCCTCTGGCGACCGTGATAGCCGGTTTTATGCTGAAAAATGTCAATGACCAGCTGGGCCTGACGCAGTACGTGATCGAAACCGTCGCCCCCTGGCTTACTGCAGAAATGTTCCCTGCAATCATCTTCCTGGTGATGGCGGCGCTGGTGTTCGCAACGGCTTCGTCCTGGGGTTTGTTTGCCGTCGCAATGCCAATCGTCTTCCCGCTTGGGGCACATCTGGGCGTCCCGGTGTCCATTACAATTGGCGCCCTGCTTTCTGCTTCTGCTGCAGGCAGCCACGCCTGTTTCTTCAGTGATTCCACTGTGCTTTCTGCACAAGGCAGCGGCTGTACCGCCATGCAACACGCCCTGACGCAGATCCCATATGCACTGATCGGAATTGTCGCGACCGCTATCTTCTTTGTTGTAATTGCCTGATCACGATGTTGAAGCCTCTAACAAAACGCCACCGGATTCGGTGGCGTTTTTCATTGAACACATGATGAATCCAACTTAACCCACTCTTTCGAGTGCTTTCTGTTCGCGTTCATTCAAGTGTTCTGCTTCATCATCAATCAGGTGCGGTGCCTGCCGTTGTCTGGCTTTCGCATCTTTACGTAACTGACGACGAATCCCCAAGGCCAGCATACAGGGCGTGATCACCAGGGTCAGAACCGTTGCGAATGCAAGGCCACCTGCAACAGCGGTCGCCAGCTGTGCCCACATTTGCGTGGACGGTGCGCCAAATTCAACTTTCCGCTGAATCAGATCCACGTTCACCATCATCACCATCGGCATCAGGCCCAGAATGGTCGTCACTGTGGTCATGAGTACGGGACGCAAACGTTGTGCCCCGGTTCTCAGAATCGCTTCGATTGGCTCCATACCCTGATGACGCAACACATTGTAAGTATCAATCAGAACAATATTGTTGTTCACCACAATCCCCGCCAGCGAGATGATCCCGATTCCGGACATCACAATCCCAAACGGCTGATTGAAGACCAGCAGCCCCAGCAAAACGCCCACGGTTGAGAACAGCACTGCCGTTAGAATCAGGAACGCCTGATAAAGCGAATTGAACTGAGTCACCAGAATAATCGCCATCACCGCCATCGCAATCATGAACGCCTTGCTCAGAAATGCAGAGGCTTTTTCCTGCTCCTCATTTTCACCCCGTAAGGTGATCTGAGCGCGAGGATCCAGTCCCAGCTCCGGCAATCGTGCCATGACCTGAGGCAGCACAATACTCAGGTTGTAGCCCGGTGCCATATCAGCCGTCACTGACAAGGCCTGACGGCCATCGACTTTCTCGATGGTGTCGAGTTTATTGGCCGCTTGCAACGTGCTGAAATTACTTAAAGGCACCTGTCCCTGCGCGGTTTTCAGTCGCAGTTCTTCGAGACGCGTGATATGGCGATACTGCTCCGGAAAGCGCACCCGGATATCCATTTCATCATCCACATCATCAGCACGGTACTCACCCAGAGTTAAGCCTGTTGTGACAAACTGAACGTTATTCCCGACTAGCGTCGCATCCGCACCGAAGCGCGCAGCATCGTCTCTTCTGACTTTAATCTGCCACTCAATCCCGGGTTTCGGGCTGGTGTCGTCAATATTGGTGAAGGCCGGGTTCGATTCCAGCTCTTTGCGGACTTTCGCCACCGTGTCTTTCAATACTTCCGGGAAACGGGAACTGATTTCCAGATTGACATCTTTATCTCCGGTTGGCGGGCCGGACTCATCTTTCTGAACTTCAATCCGGATGCCAGCTAATCCGGCGGTTCGTTCCCGCACCGCTGCAATCGTTTCTTCCGCAGGACGACGTTCCTGCCAGTCGATCAGATTGACACGAATGGTGCCGATACGGTCATCGCCCCCGGTTCGTGCATACAAAGTTTCCACTTCGGGTAAAGCCAGCAACTGATGTTCAACTTCCTGCACCAGCACATCTTTTTCTTCAATCGACAGATCCCCCTGAGACCGGACCACAATATTGAATCCTTCAGGTTCCACCTCGGGAAAGAACTCCGTCCCATTTCCGGCCTGACCGTACAAAACGATCACAGCCGCAGAAAAGACCAGCGCCCCCATCAGCACTTTCCATGGCCGCTTCAGTGCGCCTTTGAGCACACGAACATAAGTCCCCGTCGCACCCGGCAGATGTTCAATGTCGCCCTCTTCCGCTTCAATAAAACGCTGACGCTTTTCAGCCGAGATATTTCTTGGCCGACCGATCAATCCGCCCAGTGTGGGAACAAAGATGAGTGCCATCAGTAAAGAGGCAACCAGCGTCATGATCAGAGTCAGCGGCAGGAACTTCATGAACTCGCCCATGATACCCGGCCAGAACAGCAAGGGACCAAAAGCAGCCAATGTGGTTGCCGTTGACGCAATAATGGGCCATGCCATCCGCTTCGAGGCTTTCTTGTAAGCTTCATATCGGGGAGTGCCTTCGCTCATTTCCCGATCCGCATACTCAGTGACCACAATCGCACCATCCACCAGCATCCCGACCGCCATAATCAGCGCGAACAGCACAACCATATTCACCGTGTAACCCAGCACAGACAGCGCCAGTATCCCGGTTAAAAAAGAACCGGGAATGGCAATCCCGACCAGTAGTGCTGTTCGCCCGCCCAGAATGGCGATGATCACAATCACAACCAGCAAAATGGCAGAAAGGACGTTGTTCTGGAGATCGTTCAGCATGGTTTTCACATGCTTGGACTGATCGCCGGTATAGTCGACATGAATGTTCGGTGGCCAGAATTCTTGCTCCTGACTGATCAAGGCTTTGACCTGGTCCACCGTTTCAATAATGTTTTCACCCGGACGTTTTTTCACCTCCAGCGAAACCGCTGGCTGCCCGTTCACCCGTGCATAGGATTCTGCATCCTGAAAGGTGCGCCGCACCGTGGCGACATCACCAAAGGTCACCACTTTATCACCGGACACTTTGACCGGCATTTCCATGACATCTTTAATATTGTCGAACACCGCAGGCAGTTTGATCGGAAACCGGCCTTCCCCGCTGTCCAGTGTACCGGCGGCAACCAGACGGTTATTCCGGGAAATCAGATTATAGATATCCCCCTGATCCAGATCGTAACTTTCCATCAACAGTGGATCGACCAGGATTTCAATCATATCTTCCCGGTCACCCCCAATGTCGACTTCCAGAACTTCCCGCATGCCTTCAAGCTTGTCTTTCAGATCCCGGGCAATGGTAATTAATGCTCGCTCTGGGGCTGAACCGGATAACATCACCGTGATGGCAGGATTTTCTGTCGCCATGGTAACTTCATTCACCGTGGGTTCATCGGTTTCATCAGGCAGTTTGGCTTTTGCCAGACTGACTTTCTCCCGAACATCCGCCAGTGATTCTTTGGGATCCGCACCAGCATCAAATTCGAGCAAAACCGAAGCGTGCCCTTCACTGGCAGTGGACGTCATCTCCTTCACACCATCAATGCCCCTCAGTTCCTGCTCCATAGGTCTGAGCAACAAACGTTCGGCATCTTCCGGGGAGATCCCGCTATGAGAAATCGACACATAAATAAAAGGAATGGTGATGTCAGGTTCAGCTTCTTTCGGAATACTGACATAACTCATGTAGCCGCTGACCAGAAGCAAGATCAAAATCAGTACAACGGTGCGGGTGCGATGCAAGGCAGCATCAATAATCCCAAGCATCCTCAGTTCTCCAATTTAATCGCTTCAACCCGATCGCCGGGCCGAACAAACCCCTGGCCGACAGTAATCACATCAACCTGACCGGAAAAACCACCCAGCCAGGTGCCATCACCGTCACTTTTCACCACATTCACTGGGGTAAAGACAACGGCATCACCTTCAACCGTTTTCACGCCGAGGTTACCCACATCATCTAAAGCCAGTACCGCAGGGGTAACTTTGATGGCTTCAGTTTCTTCCAGTGGCACCTGCAATTCAGCGCTGGTTCCTGCCAGAAGCTGCAAATCAGGATTGTCAAAAGAGACTTCAATTCGGAATGTATTTGTCGCTTCATTCGCCACTTTTGAGATGTAGCGTACTTTGCCTGAAACAGGAATACCGCCCACTAAACGCGCATTTGCATCCTGATTGAGCCGGATTTTCAAAATGTCGGATTCCGTAACATCTGCACGTACAATCAGCGGGTTGATATCAGCAATCATGCCGATCGGGTCGCCGACCTGAGCGTAATCTCCGACTTCAACCAAGCGATCATTCAAAATACCGCTGAGGGGGGCACGAATTGTGGTTTTCTCAAGTGCCAGTGTCAGTGATGCAACATTAGCCTGAGCATCAACCAAAGCCGCTTCGGCTTCAGCCAGTCGCGCCCTGCCCTGAAATCCTTTCGCGTTCAACTGCTTGACACCATCATATTCAATCTGACGTTGTTTCAGTTGTGCTTTGGCCCGTCGAAGTTGTTCCGGGCGATCATCTTTGGCCAGCAATGCAATGATTTGCCCTTCTTGTACAAAGCTTCCCCGCTGCGCGACCACTTCAATCACTCTGCCCGTTACCTCGGCTTTCACCGTGGCCTGACGGCTAGGTTCCGTTTTACCGTACAGCGTCAGACTGCGGTAAACCTGCTCAGCCTGAAAAGTGGTTATTCTGACTTTAGGTATTGGCGCCTGAGCTGGTGTTTCAGTGGCAGTCGCCCCCGGCGCCCCGGTAACTTGCGCTGTATGTTCTTCTGTCTTACTTTGACCCGACAGCATCCACACAATGATTGCTATCGTAATGCCGATGGCATAAAAATAAGGTCTGGCAGACAGCCACCTCGACAAGGCCTGAAGTCCTCTCATCATCATCTCCTTTTATGACGAAACGTCACGATCACCATGACTCAAGTCTAACGCAATTTTTCCCGACTCATTTTGAAATGATGATGAAACGCTGTGACACCATCATCAGCTTTTACTGATAAATACGCTCAATAAAACCTATGGGATTCTACTTGCCAGACGAATAGATAAAAAGAACCATTTCCTTGTTTTAACTGTATTCAGTTGAATATGTTAACTCACATATAAAAATACATTTTGATTGTATATTTATTTTATTTTCATTGAGATGACAGTCGTGGAAAATACATGGAATGAGTGAGTTCACGGCATACCAGAACAGCATTGCAATTCCTCCGATATTCATTCAGCCAGATGCCACGCTGAAATGTTCACAACCACCGCTATCTCAAAATCACGTCAATACAGGTCGCTATTTCTGACAGAAAAAAACTCTGATAGACTCCGCCAAAACAAGGGATTGGCTTTTAGGATGAAAGCAATGATTGAATGGCATCGAAATCGCATCTGGTATGTTGACATGCCCTGGAAACGTTTTGGCGTTCCTGTCGGCAGCCGGATGACCGTGATCCGGTTAGAAGACAATCATTTGCTGATTCACTCACCGATTCAGCTCACAACGAAAATCCAGCTGACTTTATCAAAGCTTGGACGTGTACAGGCCATTGTGACCCCAAACCTGAACCACCATCTGTTTTTATCAGAATGGTGGCTGGCCTACCCGCAGGCAACCTTCTATGCACCACCCGGCCTGGCATTAAAACGTACCGATCTTGTTTTCGATCAGACACTCAGCAGCCAGTGTCCGCCGCAATGGCGCGGACAGCTGCTGCAAACCGTCTTACGCGGTTGCGATGTCTCGGAAGAAGTTGTGTTCTGCGACCCAGACTCACAAACCCTGATTCTGGGGGACACCATGGCCTGGATGAAAAATCAGTATCATCCGGCAACCGTTGCGCTGGCGATAGCCAACGGCTGTTATTTTCGTCCGGCAATGCCCCTGTATTTTCGCAAAACCTTCCACGATAAAACCCGGCTCAGACAATCTCTGCAGGAAATTCTGACCTGGCCGTTTGACCGGATTCTGTTCGCACACGGGCAAGTCATCCACGAACACGGTAAACACCTCTTTTCTGAAGCATTTCGCTGGGCACTCGCTTCAGTGGATTCCTGAACACTTCGGATAAATCGGGACTAAGCTCAATCAAGACAATCACTTTTTAGGGCTGCTGCAATCTCACTGTCAGCATTGTCGTGCACACTCATGGCACGGACTTTCAAAGCCCTTTTTTTCAGAAGAATGATGAGGTAGGAGTGAATATTGCTGAACGTTTGCCCGAACTTGCCCAGCTTGAGACTTTAATTCAAACCCATGCGGGTCATCGTCCCGATGAAATGCGGGCAGAGAAGTTACTGGACATTCATTACCAGTCTCAAAGTTTTCCGATTTATGAATGCAGATTGGGGAATCCTGCCCCGGACCTTCCCTGCCTGTTTCTGGTGGGCGGGGTTCATGGACTGGAGCGAATCGGGACCCAAGTACTTCTGTCCTTTCTCTCCAGTTTATGTGAACGACAAAAGTGGGACATCAGCCTGCAACGTTCACTACAACAAATGCAAATCGTTACAATTCCTTTGCTCAACCCGGTCGGCATGGCCATGCAATGGCGCTCCAACGCGCAGCATGTTGATCTGATGCGTAACGCACCAGTTGACAGTATTGAAAAAACGGCCTGGCTCGTTGGCGGCCATCGCTTCAGCCGTAAAATCCCCTGGTATCGTGGCAAAGCCAATACTCCCATGGAAGCCGAAGCACAACTGCTGGTGAATCGCGTCATCGCACAAAGCGAGCACAGCCGTTTTATGATTGCGCTGGATTGCCATTCCGGTTTCGGCGTGAAAGACCGAATCTGGTTTCCCTATGCCAAAAGTAAACAAACCCCGGTGTCACACCTGGGCAGCATTTTTCAGCTCAGAAACATGTTCTTTCAGGCCTATCCCCATCAGAAATACGTGTTCGAACCCCAAACCAGACACTATACCTGTCACGGTGATCTCTGGGATTACCTGTATGACCAAATCACCGCTCAGGGCCGGACTTTATTACCGCTGACACTGGAGATGGGCTCCTGGCTGTGGGTGAGGAAAAATCCGCTTCAGCTCTGGCATCCGCTTGGCCTGTTCCATCCGCTGAAAAAACATCGTGTGGAGCGCACACTTCGTAAACATCTTGTTCTGTTAGACTTTCTGATCAATGCGACCGAAGCTTATACCAACTGGTTCAGCCATGAACCTCAGGGAGAACACTGGCAACAGGCACATTCACTCTGGTACCGCGACAATTTTCAGGAATCCTAAGTATGAACCAAAGCCATCGACCGATTATTCTGCTCCGGGGGTTATTACGCGAACAGCGTCACTGGGGCGATTTTGTACGTCAGTTGAAGCTGAAGTTTCCCTTTCGGACGGTGATTGCATTAGATCTGGCCGGCAACGGCCAGCGATTTCTGGAAACGTCCCCCGCAACGGTGAGTACGATGGTGGATGACCTGCATCAGCAACTGCATTTCCTGCATGCACGTCAGTTAGAGATACCGGGCGCGCCGGATGCCGGTACTTATGATCTGCTGGCCATTTCCATGGGCGGCATGATCGCACTGGAATGGGCTCGGCTCTACCCGGAAGAAGTCAAATCCCTTGTGCTGTTAAACACCAGTGACGGCAAGCAATCTCCTTTCTTTAAACGTCTTCGCTGGCAGCAATACCCGAAGATTCTCCGGCTGATATTCAGTCAACCCGGTGTACAGGAAGCTGAAATCCTGAAAATGACTTCGAATATGTTTCCAGATGATCCTGACATCTTAAGATCATGGCTGAAATGGCGTAAAGAATACCCGACTGATCGGAAAAATCTGCTCAGACAACTCAATGCTGCTGCCACCTTCCGCTATAAAGATGTCCCGGACAAACCTGTACTGCTGCTCGCCTCTCAGCATGATGAACTGGTCGATATATCCTGCAGTCAACTGCTGGCTGAACACTGGCGGTGCCCGTTGCATGTTCACCCCAGCGCGGGGCACGACTTGCCGCTGGATGATCCGGATTGGGTCTGCCGCTTGGCAATGAACTTCTGGCAGGACATCAACTGATTCCTGCACGCTCCTTTAGAACAGACTTGAGTTTCTGAATGACTCACATCCGACTCGTCTCATGCTTGATACGCCTGAACCGGAACTTTGTCGGTATTCTCAAGAGTGATAAGCCTGATGCACGATGGCGAAATTCATTGATGTGTATCGCGAAGGAGAATCCATGATGTATCGACACAGTATCCTGTTCGTTCTCATCACTGCGGGTCTGGTGGGACTTCAAGGCTGTAGTTCAGGTGAAAATGACGAAAATGCAGCTGCAGAGGCGGCCACTTCGCCGTTTGATAAAACCCAGACGATCTATCTGCCTGTCCGGACAGACAAAACACCCGGCACGAAAAACATTGCTTTTCAGTTCACGAACCTCGCCTATTTTCGCGAAGGCCTGCAATATGACAATCCGGCACAATTTACAATTTTCGATGACGGTAGCTGGGAATACTATGCAGAAAATATCGTGAACAGAAAGATCACTGGCGATGATACTGGTTCAGGCGGCGCCTGGACGCAGACCTTTTATGTCAAATATTACAGCGACTGGGATCAGTACAAACGGCAATGTGCCGGCACCATCATTCATTCCCAAAACTACGATCTGGTCACCGCAAAATATAATGTCGAACTGAAGAATTACAGCAAAAAAGGAATCGATGACAGTTTCAAACAAAAACTACCCGGCATTCGTTGTATTGATGCCTTCCAGCAATGGCACAAATAAAAACAGCCCCTGATTGATCCGTTCAATCAGGGGCTTTATCAAATCTATTAGTTTATTCAGTGTTCATGACATGCATAGAAACGTTATGAAAAAACTGAAAACCAAAGCATTGTTTTATTTCAGATTATTTCGGCGCGGCAAACACCTGAGTCCAGTAAAGGAATAAAACAAAAAACCTTTTATTATCAGCAAGATAATGAAAATTGACCTTTATCTCACTCCCCAAAAAACCCCATACTTACCCCCTATTTTGCCCCAAAATTGCCCCATAAATTACCCACCATAATGAGCACATTTCTTCCCTAAAATATTTCTAGTCTTGAATGTAACTTCCCAGCATTCAAAAGGCTTCACCCATTCAAGTTTTCACCACCTGATATTGCCGGTGCAACAGTGCGGTACGTGTTCGAATCGCCAGTACCACTTTTTCAAGATCAGCTTTCGTGACCAGAATTTCAGTGTTGTTGGCCAGCGTCCATTTCATCTGGCCATCAACAATCAATCCGGATTCGATGAGCTGCTGATCGTTCACCAGGATATCCCAGCCGGTGACTGTGCCAGTCATATTCTCATACGACTGCAGATCAGCATCAAACACATGGCCATCCACAATGATCGGTGCGTACCGTCCATCATCGCGGGCCTGTTTCGCTGCCGTCACCAGGTACGGCTGTGCGTCCTGCACGGAAAACACAGGTTCCGGCGGCAAGGCCTGCGCCGGTGGCAACTCCCCGGTGTCCTCGTCTGGCTCCCGTGCGTCATTCTGAGCGGTGATCTCCTGACAGATGGATAACCACGCCAGATACTCATCATGGAACATCCAGCGGTCATTCTCGTGCGCACATTCAATGAACGTCTCAATGACTGCCTGCGGTTTACCCAGCAGGGCGACGCGTTCCACATCCGCCCACGATTTCCGCTCACCCGGTGTTTTCTGGATGACATAAACCACATCAATGAAAACGGGCACCTGTTGGGTGCCAGTCTGCGTGTTGCCTTCTCCATCCTGCCATTCGTGAGGCTCTTCTGAATAAACCTGCTCACCGTTCTCGATGAGCGGTTCATGCCGAGTTTCCGTTTCATAGAACGGGGCCAGCGCGGCTGGTACGTCTGTGATTTTTTCAAACATCGATCAGCCTCCTCAGCTGTTGATTTTGGTGTAGCCGTAGGGAATGGCCAGTTCGTGTACGGCCAGTTTGAGTGTGTGGCCATTGTCATCGGTGTATGTCTTGTCTTTATCCGTCAACTTGAATGTACCATCACTATCCCCCCAGGTTCCGGATGCCGAATCAAAAAACACTACCTGGCCATAGAACTGCATTGAAGTGACACCATTCGTTTCAGTTTGCGTAGCCAGCACTTTTGCGGCATATCCATCACTGGACTCAATCGGAATTGCCACATGACCTGGTTCAAAACCAGAGGAGTAAATCAGATCACCGATTGATGCATTCACGCTGTAATTCAGCAGGGGTGAAGAACAATAACGGAAACCATTTTCAGTTTTCAGCGAACGACTCAGTAAAGAGTCGATCAGGACACTTCCACGGTCAGACCGATAATCAGACGTAATGAATACATCACCAACCCCCTTGTAATAATTCAGAATTTTCTTACTGACACTGGGTTTCGTCTGCTTGGCGAATGCCTGGCATGAGTTGATCTGAACGTGATTCGCTGGATGTGATGAGGTGTATCCATTCTCAACGGCGCTTGAAAATGACAGCGTACTCCCAGCCCACGTCGCGCCTTGGTCCGTCGTATATTGTCGGCTACCGTTTGAATCACCTAACCCACTGACAACTTTCCGAGAAAATGTGAATTTTTTCACATTGCCATCCGGTATCAATGGATTCCAAACACCACACCATCCGTTTTTCAACTCAGGGATCTGAATAATTTCATTTGGATTACCAATAACCTCAACAACGTTAAAATTACCGCTCACCTCCATAAAAACTGCATGCTCGAAGATCGGGCTTGCACTCAGTAGGTCTAAATCAACATGGCCGCGAGATACAAAATAGAACGGGCTGCTAAAATCAATATCTCCGCTATAATCGCCATCAACTGGAAGACCATCAACATAACGACGTATCTGCAGCCAATAGTCATTGCTATGCGGCGCGGTTTGATAAACATGGCCATTATGGAAAATTAACGAGTTCGTTGCTGCCAATGCAGTATGACCCGATGATTGCCCCCGGCTGATATACGTCACCTCTCCATTACTGCCCACCTGATTAAATGACAATCGGTTATCAGCCAGAACTTTTTCACAGCCACGGTATGTACCGGCTTCAAGCTGCTGACGAATGCGGGCCGCTTGCTCAACACTTCCCATATCATGTGCTGATTTTCGGCAATCCAACACCCCACCATAGCCATCAGCATAAATGGCATCGTAGTACCGCCGATCTGGCCTTCCTGAAATGGTCGATCCAATCGAGCCAACTGGACCTTTAGATCCATTGTTTGGGTACTGATATCCGTCTGTATACGGGTAAAGTGAAGTTGGTTTAATAAAGCAATGCTTTTTCGTTTTTGGAGTGTTTAACAATGTCGCATACCAGCTCGAACTGGCTGATGTTCCCAGGTCATTAATTAATGCCCCAGCTCCAAGGGGATTCAATGTCGGATGGTATGCTCCTTGGTTCAAGCGGGAAGCTGTGCCCAACACCATAAAGAAACAGAGTCCATTCACACCCAAATCGCCATTCAGCTGACCTTGGCCATTGTAATAGTTGGATGCCCCAAACAGCCCTTGCATACTCCCATGAACATTTTTAAATTGATTCACGGAGGGGGCGTAGAAATAGGGGGAAGCGTTCGTGAACGCTTTATCATAGACAGTGCTTCCTTGCGGACGAACCAGGCTTTTAGAGTCAAAAGTTGCTGCCGGAGTCTTGTCCGGTGAGATCCCTTCCCACTGCCCGTTGCCGGG